>USKH01000214.1 GCA_900555125.1 uncultured Clostridium sp. | reverse complement strand
CAGCCTCCATAAAAAGACTTAAGAGCGAACCACCAGTCCACTCTTAAGTAACATATCATTAAGCTACTTACAGTATAACATTTTTTTTCACAAATATCAACCGTTTTTGCCCATATTTTTGTAAAATCACAAGAATTTAGCTAAATTTATGAATACTCTCGCCGTCGTTATCGCGTCATCCAAAGCTCTGTGAGCATTTTCGTTTACGACATTATAATATTTGGCAAGCGTACCGAGTTTGTAATTATGCACGGTTCGCAAATATTTTTTTGCAAGTACAAGCGTATCTTCGTGCGCTTCCGAAAATTTTAGCTTTTGTTCGCTTGCCAGTCTGCACAGAATTTTATAGTCGAATTCGTTGCTGTTTTGCCCGACAAGCACGGCTCCGTCGCAGAATTTGTTAAAGTCGGGCAACACCTGTTCTATCGACGGTTGTCCTTCCAGCATTTCGTCAGTAATATGCGTAAGCTCTACAATTCGCTCGGAAAGTTTTTCGCCCGGATTTATAAGTGTAGAAAATGTTTCGGTAAATTTTCCGTCTATCATTTTCACCGCACCGATTTCGGTAATGTTGCATGTTCTTGTATCGGTACCGGTGGTTTCGAAGTCGTATACAACAAACGTTTTCCCCATAAGATATGCGGGATATTGTTCTTCACTCCCTGCGTCGAAAAGATTTGCCTGGTGTTCTTCGATGTACTGTTCGGGAAAAACCGTGGTATAATTTTCGGGCACGGCGCGAAGTATTTCGTTTTTGACGAACTTTTCGGGCAGAACGCACTTCGATATTCCGCGCACAAACATCGAAATCGATTTTTCGCCGCGGAATTCACGCTCGGTTATCTGTCCTCTGACTACAACGCTGTCGCCGTCATTTAGCTCTTTGACTTTTTCGGGCAAAACAGTTTTGTTTGTAAAAATCAGACAGGTTATATTGCCGGTATAATCGGAAAGAGTAAACTTGTAAAAAGTTTTGCTTCCGTCGGCTTTTTGCAATTCTTTGAAATCGTTGATCGTGCCGCATAAAACAACCGTTGTTTCGGCGCACGAAGAATTACAGTCCTCTATGTACATTGCGGGATCTGTGATAGGCTTGCCTATAAATTCGGTTACCGATTCGGGCTCGATAAATCTTCCGCCCTCCATCGACATGTAGTATTTCGGAGAATTATCGGCATATGCGGTCAGATTTACACCGGTGCTTTTTTGTTCGGTTGCGACAAAGTTTACCGATATTTTTTCGGTAAAATAAGTTTCGAGGTAATCTTCCGCTTCGTCTTTCAGTTTTCTCTCGATGCAGTAATCGCAAGCGTCGCTTTCAAGCGGTATGCAGACTTTTACTTTATCGCCGTTTACTTCCGAAGAAATATCGCTTGCGGAAATAAACGGAGCAACCGAAGGATAAGCTTTGAAAAACTCGCCTAAAAGCTGTTTGCAGTAATCAAGGTCAAAACAGGCGGCTTTAATATTAATTATAAGCTTTGCCTTTGTCCCCATCACCGCCGAAATCGCTTTACGTATTTCCTTTATGTTTTCGTCAACTTCTTCGCGTTTTTCCATCGGATAAATAAGGCTCAGCTCGATTGACTGAGTCTTAATAAAAAAATCTACGCGGGTAAGCTTTATGTATTGATACTTATCGCCGGTAAGTTCGTTGAATTTTCTTGAAAAAACGCTTTGCATTAAGTTTCCTTTTCTTACTTTTTGTTCTTATATTCTTCTGATTTAACGTCTATAAGACGTTTTAGTTCCGGAATAACGCTATTCGTCGGAATGGTTTTTATTATTTCGCCTTTTTCAAACAACACGGCTCTTTCGCCGCCTCCCGCAACTCCGAAATCGCAGTCTTTCGCCTCGCCGGGTCCGTTTACGACGCAGCCCATAACGGCTATTTTCATCGGAATACGGATATCTTTGACATAATCCTGCATTTCGCGAACAATGCCTATTAAATCATATTTGCAGCGCGAACAAGTGGGACAGGATACTATCTCGCAATAGTTTTTGTCTATGCCCGCCGCGCGCAGAATTTTCTTTGCGGCATACACTTCTTCTACAGGGCTGTCGCTCAATGAAACGCGAACGGTGTCGCCTATGCCGTCAAGCAATAAGCTTCCTATACCTATCGCGGATTTCAACAGTGCGCTTTCACCTCCGCCGCTTTCTGTTATTCCGATATGCAACGGATAATCGGTGCTTTGCGACAATAGTCGATACGCCTGAACGCAAAGCGGCACCGAACTTGCTTTTACGGAAACGACTATATCGTAAAAGTTGAAGTTTTCAAGCAGTCGCACGTGTTTCATTGCACTTTCGACAAGCGCTTTCGGAGTATTTCCGTATTCGGCATATATATCTTTGTCCAGCGATCCGGAATTAACGCCTACGCGAATGGGAATACCTGCGGTTTTACAAGCGTCAACCACTGCTTTAACGCGTTCCGGGCTGCCTATGTTGCCGGGATTTATACGAATTTTGGAAAAACCGATTTCTGCGCATTTTATCGCAATACGGTAATCGAACTGAATATCGGCTACAAGCGGAACCGAAACGGCAGAGATAAGTTTTTTACAACTTTCTATATCGGCGTCGTTTCCCACTGCCAGA
>USKH01000213.1 GCA_900555125.1 uncultured Clostridium sp. | reverse complement strand
CGTGTTGCCTATTTCGCCCGAAAAGTATAAGCGTGTTCTCGTTTATAAAAAAGAAGGAGCTGCAAGCGCGGTAGGCGGCGGCGTAGCTTCGGGAACTTGCGATAAGTTTATTGAAAAGTTAAAGGCACAAGGTTTTAACGTGGATATATTTGTTCCCGATGGCAGTTGGGAAGGTATGGCGAAACCCGTAAAAGAAGTTTATGATAACTATGATTTGATTATCTATCTTGTTGCGCTTGCAACGAAATCCAATCAAACTGTTGTCAGAATCGAGTGGGCGGAGCCGATGGGTGCGGATGTTCCCGTTTATATGCTCTCTATTCCCACTATTATGATTTCGCTTGAAAATCCGTATCATCTTTTGGACGCGCCGAGAGTTAAAACGTATATCAATACTTACGGCGGAGCGGACGAAATATTAGACGAGCTGATCGAAAAATTGACGGGCAAAAGCCAATTTACGGGAATAAGTCCGGTTGACGCTTTTTGCGGGAAATGGGATACCAGATTATGAATATCGAATTTTTGAAAAAAGCCGAAGAAGCAAAGCCGAAATTGACTTCTAAAACGCATACGGTAAAGGGTGGACAAATTCTTGCAGAAAACGAATGCGCCGTATATGATTTCGGAACGCACGTCGTCGGCTATCCCAAACTTTATTTCTTGGCAGTCGGGGCGCATTACGATGCGCCCGCGCTTATAAAAGTACGCTTTTGCGAAACGGCGCAGGAGCTTGACGAAGATACTTCAAAATATAACGGTTGGATCAGTAAAGGCTGGTTGCAAGACGAAATTATCCATCTTGACGAATTACCTTGCGCGTATGCGTTCAGGCGTAGATTTGCCTTTCGTTATATTAAAGTGGAAGTGATAGCTACTTCGCCGAAATATAAACTTTGCATTGAGAAGGCGGTAGCAAAATGTGTTACGAGCGCGCCCGAACAAATTGCTATTTGCGGAAGAGACAGAAAGGAAAAGGCTATCGACAAGATTGCTCTTAAAACACTTTCCGAATGTATGCAATACGAGTTTGAGGACGGTCCCAAGCGAGATATGCGCCTTTGGCTCGGAGATTTGCGGCTGCAAGCACTTACGAATTATCAGACATATCGGCACAACGATTTGGTCAAGCGTTGTCTGTATTTGTTCGCGGCTACGGCGGATGATGAAGGGAATATCAGCCAATGCGTATTCACAAAACCCGAAGTTGCTCCCGACGATACGTCTATGTTCGATTATTCGCTTTTGTTTATTCCCACGCTGTATGATTATTTTATGGCGACAGGCGATAAGCAAACGGTAAACGATTTATTGCCGCTTGCCGAGAAGCAGATAGAGATCGCGAAGAAGCAATTTAACGGAAACGCGATCGAAGATTGCGATAGGCTCGGTTGGTGTTTTCTCGATTGGTCTCTTGAGCTGAACAAGCAAGCGGGCGCACAAGCCGTTTACATTTATGCCGAAAAATCACTTGTCAAACTCTTAAAGGAATTGCAAAAAGATACTCTTGTATACGAACAAGATATAGCTTTGAAATCGGTTAAAGCGATAGAAAAGTTTTACGATAAAGCGCAAGGACTGTTTGTTAGTGGGGAACAAAGACAAATATCTTACGCAACCAACGTGTGGTATGTTCTTGCCGAAGTTTTCGGACAAAAAGAAAACGCTTTCATTTTGGAGCGTTTGAAAACGTGCGAAAATGTCGTTAAACCCGTTACGCCGTATATGATGCACCATTATGTACAAGCGCTCATCAACAGCGGAAACGCTTGCGAGGGGCGAAAAGTTATGTGCGACTATTGGGGCGGTATGGCGGAACACGGCGCGGATACTTTTTGGGAACTTTATAATCCCGAAAATCCGGACGAATCGCCTTACGGCGGCAAGGCGGTAAACAGCTATTGCCACGCTTGGAGTTGTACGCCGTCGTACTTTTTAAGAAAATATTTTGCGGAGGTTTGATATGTTGAAAGGCGTGATTTTCGATTTGGACGGCGTTTTGCTGTTCACCGATAAATATCATTATTTGGCGTGGAAAGCACTTGCCGATAAGTTAAATATTCCGTTTGACGAAAAGGTGAATAACAGGCTTCGCGGCGTTTCGAGAATGGACAGCTTAAATATCATTTTGTCCTATTCCGATCAAACGTTTTCGGAAGCGGAAAAAGAAGTTATGGCGGAAGAAAAAAACGAACTGTATCGTGAGTATCTGCAAAAAATGACGCCGTTGGACGTGTCGGACGACACGCGCGCCGTACTTGAAAAACTACGCGAATGCGGACTGAAACTTGCTATAGGCTCGTCGTCGAAAAACACGCCGCTCATCTTGGAAAAGACAGATATGGCGAAATATTTTCACGCCGTATCCGACGGGAACAATATTACGCGCAGTAAACCCGACCCCGAAGTGTTCTTAAAGGCGGCAGAATATTTGAATTTACAGCCGTGCGAATGTATTGTTGTAGAGGATTCGGAAGCAGGAATAGACGCAGGCAACGCCGGCGGCTTTGTAACGGTGGGTATAGGTTGCGCGGAGCAGTATAAAAAAACAAAACATCCTATAAAAAGTTTGGCTGAATTGCTTAAACTTGTATAACGAGAGTACCAAATTTAATGGAAACATCAATACTCAAAGAATTATACTTCTG
>USKH01000212.1 GCA_900555125.1 uncultured Clostridium sp. | reverse complement strand
TCTTTATTCCCAACTGTAAAACGTCACCGGTCAACGCATCGTTTATTTTGATAAATCGTCGAGGGTGAGCGCAAACGGCGGCACGAACGTATCGAGAAAATAATCGACGCTTTTGCTTTTATAAGCCCGTAGTTCTTTTTCAATGGACTTCGCGGCTTTTTTAAACTCCGAATTACCGTTTGCCGTTTCCTCTACGCACTTTATGTAAGCGGTGAGTTTGTCGGCGTACTTTACGAGGCGATACTCCTCCGGCGTTGCGTTTATGATTCCGTCGTATTCGCCGCGAAATTCCTCGGGAAGCGTGGACAGAATTGTTTCTCTCGCAACGCTTTCGACGCTTTTGTATGCGTCGCGCATTTCGGGCGAAAAATACTTTATGGGAGTGGGCATATCGCCGGTTATTACTTCGCTTGCCTCGTGATAGGCTCCTATCATGCCGATTTTACACGCGTCGAACGAGCCGCCGAATTTTTCGTTTTCGATTACGGCAAGACCATGCGCGATAAACGCCGTCATAAGGCTGTGTTCGGCGTTGTTCTCGCGGAAAGTGTTGCGCATGAGACTCCATCTGTCGATAAATCTCATACGCGACATAAATGCGAAAAATTTACTTTCCATTATTTAAGCAGTTCGCGAGCTTTCTGCGCGACGTTTTCGGCAGTAAATCCGAAATGAGCGAACAGGTCGGACGGTTTTCCGGATTCTCCGAAGGTATCCATACAAACGGTTGCGCCTTCAAGTCCTACGTATTTCATCCAGGGCATGGACACTCCCGCCTCGATTGCCACTCTCTTGGTGCAGCTTGAGGGCATGACGCTTTCCTTATATGCCTTGCTCTGCTTGTCGTACAATTCCATACAGGGCATGGATACTACGCGAACTTCGACGCCTTCGCCTTCGAGAATTTTCTTTGCTTCGAGCGCAAGGCTGACCTCACTACCGGAAGCCATCAGAATAACGTCGGGTTTTTTGACGTCGCTTACTATATAACCGCCGCGAAGAGCCAGTTTTGCGTTGGCGTCGAGCTGCGGCAGGTTCTGACGCGAACATACTATGCAGGTGGGGCACTTGGAACGAAGCGCGGTAACGTAAGCCGCGGTGGTTTCGCCTGCATCGGCAGGACGGAACACGTTCATATTGGGGATGGCGCGCAGCGAAGCAAGATGTTCAACCGGCTGATGAGTGGGACCGTCCTCTCCTACGCCTATACTGTCGTGAGTGAGAACGTAAATAACGTTGAGATTCATGAGCGCGCTCATACGCATTGCGTTTCTCATGTAGTCGCTGAATACAAAGAAGGTTGAGCAGAACACTTCCAGTCCGCCGTGGAGCTTGATTCCGTTGCAGATTGCCGCCATGGCGTGTTCGCGGATACCGAAGTGAATGTTTCTGCCCATGTGGTTGAACGCGCCGTAGTCGCCAAGTCCTTTAAGATAGGTTTTGGTGGAAGGCGCAAGGTCTGCCGCTCCGCCAACGAGGTTGGGGACAACCACCGACAGTTTGTTGAGTATCGCTCCGCTTTCGTTTCTTACGGCATCGGGCTTTTCGGGCTTTTCCCAAAGCTGGGGAACGGCGTCGAGTTCGACCGTTTTTCCGCTTATTTCGCGCTTGAACTGCTCGTATTTAAGCGGGAACTTTTCTTTATACGAAGCCATCATATCTTCCCACATACGCTGTTTCTTTGCGTTGTGTCTGCCGATGCGGCGGCAATATGTATAGACTTCTTCCGGAACTGTGAAGGGCGGATAGTTGTAGCCGAGATTTTTCTTGAGCTTTTCGGTTCTTTCCGCGCCGAGCGGTGCGCCGTGGCAGGCTTCGCTGCCTTCGAGCTCGCTGCCGTAGCCTATTTTGGTGTTGATTATGATAAGAGACGGCTTCATGGTTTCGCGCTGAGCTTTCTGGATGGCGCGGGTGATTGCGGCAACGTCTTCGCCGTCGGCAACCTTTATGACCTGCCAACCCTGAGCTTCGTGACGCTTGCCCACGTCCTCGGTGAATGCGGTTACGGTGTCTCCTTCGATGGTGATATTGTTACTGTCGTACAGAACGATGAGTTTGCCGAGTTTGAGTGTTCCGGCAAGAGAAGCGGCTTCGGACTCTATTCCCTCCATCATGCAGCCGTCTCCGCAGAGCGCATATGTATAATGATTTACCACTTCGTGACCGGGCTCGTTGTAACGAGCGGACATTATGGTTTCAGCCATGGCAAAACCAACCGCGTTTGCAATACCCTGACCGAGAGGACCGGTGCTGACTTCCACTCCGGGGGTAACGCCGTGTTCGGGATGACCGGGCGTTTTGGAACCGAGCTGGCGGAAAGACTTGATGTCGTCCATGCTTACTCCGCAGCCGAAGATATGCAGCAGCGAATACAGAAGCATGGATCCGTGACCTGCAGACAGAATAAATCTGTCGCGGTTGTAATAATCGGGATCCTTCGGGTTGAAGTTAAGGAATTTGGAAAACAGGGTAAAACCTATGGTTGCACATCCGAGGGGAAGTCCGGGATGACCGCTGTTTGCCTTGTCGATTGCTTCGCTCGACAGCACTCTTATCGCGCTGACGGCTTTCTTTTGAATCTTATTCATAATATTCTCCTTATATTATTTTTGATATTTATACGTTGGTCAAACGTTATTTAGCCGTATTCAATAAAATTATTTACCAATTGC
>USKH01000211.1 GCA_900555125.1 uncultured Clostridium sp. | reverse complement strand
AGGCTACCCGAGCTATCGAAAACGGGACTGCCGCTGCTGCCGGCATTTACGTCTGCGGTTATTCCCGCAGCCGGCATAAATTTCCCGTTGAGAAAAGACCCGTCTTCGTCCTCGCACTTTATCACCGTATCGTCCACGGAAACTTTGCCGAAAAACGCCGCTATTCCGCTACCGGCGGAGTTTCCGAAAAGCGTTATTTCGTCACCCGTTACGGGGTCTTTGATATCGGGCTTATCGGTTTTCAAGTCGCATTTTACTTTAAAAACGGCAAGATCGGCGTTTTCGTCGAAACAGAGAGTGCTGTCCGAAAAAACAAATTCAGACCGCCCGTAAAAAAGAAACCTTGCGTCGGTAAAATTTTTTTTCACGACATGCAGGCAGGTTACTACAGTAGCGATATTTCCGTCGCATTCGTAAATAAATCCTGTTCCCGTATTTTGTCCGCACTGAATTTCTACCGCACGCGTTTTTTGTAAGAGCGCTTTATTTATATCGTTTTTCTGTTTTTTCGGCACGATTTCGCTCAGCAAAAAACCTGCCGCGGCGAGAATTACCGCGACAAGCAATGCCATAAGTGAAAATACAACCGATTTTTTCTTTTCCGTCAATTTTGTTTTTCCTCTTGCGAAGGTGCAAGTTCGTTTGTGTGTTTTCTGAGTTCTTCGAGATAAACTTCTTTTTGCTTTGCGCGCAGCATCTTTTCCCGATAACGTATTTCTCGTTTTTCCTTAGCTTTTTTGAACATATCGAACGGACGTTTTTTTGCCTTGCAGACTATGAATATAACGAGAATAACCAATCCGTAGACCATTGCGGCAAGGGCGGCAAAGGGCAAAAGCGCCACGGCTACTTTAAGCAGAAAACCGACAAAAATCCCGGCTGCCGAAGTGCTTCCGAATAAAACTTCGCCCAGCTCGTCCCAATATGACGGAGGGGTGTAGGTATCCTTTTCGTAAACTCTGAGATACACGGTGCTGTATTCGGCGCGCTTTTTTAATTTTTTAAGTTCGGTGTCGTAACCGTCGAGTTTTACGGCAATTTCCGCAAGAGCGGATATTATTTCGCGTTTTTCCTTTACGTCGGTGGCGGCGGCAAGCTCGGCTTCCAGAAATTCCCGCTGTTTGACGTAGATTGCCTTTTGCGCCTCTATCGACGTATAGTGCTCGGTAATGTCCTCGCTTGAAACCGTGCATGAATTCATATTACCCACGCCTTCGAGCGTATTTAAAAATGCGGCGAGATTTTTGGTAGGAACGGACAATGTGCAGTAAAAATAACCGTTATTGTTTTTGCGTGTTTCGGTTTCGTAACCGTCTGCCGTTTTAAGATTTTCGCGGATGGTTTTAATCGACCGATCCACGTCCTCTACCGTAAGCGACGCGTTCACTTCGTATACGATAAGCCTTTCGTCGGACACTACGATATCATACTGATTTTTTTCACCCGATGAAGGTCCTGCGGCATTGTCGTAAATTCCGCCGCTTTTATTACACCCGGTAAAAATAACAGCGATAAGACACACACACAGAGCGAGAATGATAAAAATATTATTTCGTTTTTTCATAGCCGATTCCTCCGCTTTTTTATTAGTATATCATATATTGAAACTTTTTGCAATATTTTATTTCAAATTTTCTTTTTTTCGTCACAACAAACTCAAAAACTCCCGCTTTATTATGCCAGCGAGAGTTTTTACGTCAAACATTTAGAATGCTTTATTTAACTACTGAAAACTTATAAACCGTGGTGCTGCGATAAGGCTTTTCTGCTTCGAGCACGGTGGACGGATAAGCCGGGCAATTGGGAGAATTGGGGAAGCCCTGCGTTTCGAGACAGAGCGCGCAATAGTCCTTGTACACCTTTTTGCCTTTTGTTCCGTTCATGGTGTTGGAAGTATACAGCTGAACGCCGAGCTGATCGGTGTAACAATCCATTCTTCTTCCGCTGGCTTTATCGTAAACATAAGCGAAATGCTCGATATCCTTTTCGGTGTTCCTGTCAAGACAGTAATTGAAGTCGAAGCCCTTGCAAAGCGCTATCATATGATCGGACGAGAACATGTTCGTTTTAAGCAGTTCGCCGTTCTTGAACGAATAGGGCGTGCCTATAATATCCATAAAGTCGTTATGCGGAATAAGTTCGTCGTCGACGGGAGTGATGCGCGAGCTGTCTATCATCAGCTCCTGATCTAAAACGGTGTCGTCGTTGCCGATATTGAAATAAGCATGGTTGGTGAGATTGCAAAGCGTTTTTTTATCGCTGACGGCGTAATAATCGATTACCACTTCGTTATCCTTTGTGTACTGATAGGTGCATTCCACCTTCATGGTTCCGGGATAGCCGCCTTCTCCGTCGGGCGAAGTATAGGATAAAACAAGCTTTTCGCCTTTGATTTCGGCGGAAAAAGTTCTTTGATCGAAGCCGTCGAAACCGCCGTGAAGAGTGTTCTTGCCGTTGTTTGCCTGCAAATTATAGGTAATTCCGTCAAGCGTGAACTTGCTTTCTCCGATACGATTGCCATATCTGCCGATAAGCGATCCGTAGAATGCGCGAGGCTTGTCGATATAATCTTCGGGCTTTGCATAACCTACAAGCACGTCGCCCATATTTCCGTTTTTATCGGGTGCGGTAAGACGAATCATTCTTGCTCCGTAAGTAAGAATATCAAGCTCGGCA
>USKH01000210.1 GCA_900555125.1 uncultured Clostridium sp. | reverse complement strand
CGATCGAATTGTTTTTTTCATAATGTTCACCTCCGATCAGTCCGCGCTCGGTCCGTATTTGTTCATAAGCCATCTGAATATCATCGTTATAGGCAGAATAATAGCCGTAAGAATAATACCAAATGCCGAAAGTACGGAGTAAGTAAAGATGTTTTCACGCGTGCCGGCAAGTTTGGATTCGAGCGTCTGAACATAAAGAAAATACCCTACCGTCTGGATATCGAGCGCGCCGGTTCCATATAACGTGTACATATTATATTGGTTTGTGAAAAGGTGCGATATGTAAATTATCAGCACAGTCACTATAGTAGGGCTGACAAGCGGAAGAACGATATGCCAAAGTTCCTGCATTGCCGACGCGCCGTCGATCTTAGCCGACTCCACTATCGAAACGTTAACGGCGCTCATAGCGCCGACAAATAACAGTACGTTTACGCCGAAACCCATAAAAATATTGAATCCGAGCGTTGCGCCGAGCGCGGTGTCGGGAGAATCAAGCAAACCACCGTTCACCGTGATATGTAATTTTTCCACAAACCACAAATAAACGTCGGAAGAGATATACTTATAAAGCAGACCGAGAATTACGCCCGACAAAATCTGCGGTAAAAACAGTATAACCTTAAAGAACCCCGAAAGCGGCGCTTTTTTATAAAGATAAAAAGAAAACAGCACGGCAAGCGGCGTTATTATAAGGCAATCCGACGCAAGAAAAATAAGCGAGTTTTTTATAAAGTACCCGCGGGAAGTAAGCACCTGCCACGCCGTGGCAAAATTCTTTAATCCCGCGAATTCCCATTCATACCCGCCCATACCGGCAAGCGTGTACTCTTTAAGCGATAACAATATCGAATTGAAATTAATGTACACGTAAAATATAAGAAAGTGTATTACGGGTACGGCTATCATTATCGAATAGAATATAAGCCTGTTGGTCTTAATGCTGCTCAACTTCCGGCTTTTTTTGATCATAGGTGAATTCATATTACCTTATTTCTGGAGGTTTTTCCAACTCTCCGCAGTCTTTTTTGTTACTTCAAACATCGTTTTTGCATCTGCGCCCTTGCTCTTCATGGCTTCGACATAACCTCTGGCGACCTCGATACCATCAAGAACCGGTCTGTGTACGGAGGACGTCCATGAAAGCGCGAACGCTTCGAGATTCTTATTGACTATCGCGCTGTCCGAAGCGAAATATACAACGTCGGATTCTTCAACGTATTTGGTAAGATGTTCGAAATAGCTGTTGAGCTTAGAGGCGTCGTAATTGTATTCCATAGGAATTTTAAGTCCTGTCCTTTCGGTGAATGCGGCAAGTTCCGCGTCGCTGTAAATGAACTGTAAAAATTCTATTACGGCACGCTTTTTACCTTCGTTATTACCCACGCGTTTATTTACGAAAAGCTGAGCCGCGCCGCCGTCTACAAGCGTCTGGCGTTTACCGTTGTTTTCGGTTACGGAAGTATCGACCGTTACAGGCAAAGGCATATAACGAACGTCACGACCGCTCTTATCGGGATTAAGGGCTTTGAACGCTTCAAAATCACCGCTACGAACCGACTCGCCACACCAGAACGAAGCGTCGTAAAGGATAGCAGCTTCGCCTTCGTTGACAAAATTATACTGAGCCTGAACGTTGGTTTTTTGCGCGTTGTTAAGGTAAGATTCTAAAAACCACTTTTCCTGATAGATAAGTTGAAGCGTTGCTAAGGCGTAATATCTCGACGCCATATCGTAAATCCTGTAACCGTTTTCTTCGCTGATGGCAATCATTTCGGTGGTAGGACGCTTAATTCCGGATCCGTTATAGAACAAATCTTCGTTGGTGTAACCGGTAACAACCTCGACAATCTTTTGTCCTTTGGAATCAAGACTGTATATGGTTTTAAACTGCTCTTTACCCGCAAGCGCAGCCCAAAGTCCGTCGGCAAGGAAGAATCCGTAGTCAATGGAGTTGCCCGCAAGAATTATCGGGCTACGTCCGCTGTTCTTGATTTCGGCGAGAAGAGTTACATACTCCTGCAAAGATGAAGGCATACCGTCGTCCTCGGTGTTGTAAACGCCGTCGGGGCCGCAGGATTTTTTATCCGATTGAGAATTGACGAGTTTGAGCGAGCCGAATTTATTGGTCACTACTCTGCCCGTTACTTCGGGCGCGGCAAGGAAAAGATTTGCTTTGGTAAAATAATCGTAATCGTAACTTACGCCCGTGTAAAAACCGTAAGCAGGCAGACCGTAGTATTTCCCGTCCGCGCCCTTGATTCTCTTGATAGCGTCGGGATCTATTTTGCTTTCGATACCGCTTACGACTTCGCCGAGATCGAGAAGATAGCCCAGTGAAGCCATTTCGTAAATGTTCGCTTTGCTTTCGCCGATATAGATATCATAACCGTCGGAATTGAGCGTGGTGTAAGGCATTGCCTTGGTTTCGCTTACGGAAATTCTTACGCCCTTTTTGCCGGTTTCGTAACTTTCGTTTGCTTTAAGAGCCGAAAAACGTTTTGCAGCCGCTTCGACCCATTCGTTGCCCGAACACCCCTGGTAATTCAGAAATTGAATTTCGGTTACGTCTTTGGAAGTGCCACCGCTGCCGGAATTGTTTCCGCCACCGCCGCCGCACGCCGTAAGGCATGAAACGGAAAGTATCATAGAGAGAATGCCTGTGCCGATTTTTTTCGTCATGTTGCTGAATTT
>USKH01000209.1 GCA_900555125.1 uncultured Clostridium sp. | reverse complement strand
CCGAAAAAGTCCGCAATCGGAAAATCGGGAGCGATGAAACCGGCAAAGAGCGCAAAAAAAGCTTTCGCCGCAAAAAAGAACAAAGCGGCGTTTAAGAGTGTGCCGGCAGGAAAAGCAAAGACCTTTTCAAAACGTTCTGCTTTCCCGAAGAATACAACCGGCGCAATGCGAGGCAAAATAGACGGCACGGGCAAAAATTACGCCTTTTTCGTGCCCGATGACGGCAGCCCCGATTTGTTTATCGCGGGCGACAAGCTGCACGGCGCGATAGAAGGCGACGTAGTGGACGCCGTTGTCGTATCGCATGTCAAAGAGGGCGGCGAAGGAGAAGTCGTCAATATTGTCGAAAGCCCCAACGAAAATTTCGTAGGCACGGTTGACGGAAACGACGTCGTACCCGATATTCACGGCATGCCCAAACTTGTGCATATTTCGTCGCGTAATAAATTGCGCTGCAAAACGGGTGAAAAAGTTTTTGCAAAAATCATAGAGCGCGGCGCCGAAAACTATTGCGTTATTCTGGAAAAACTCGGGCTTGCCGGAAACACCGACGCCGAGGTTATGAGCGTAATCCGTTCTTATCGGATAGAGGAAAACTTTCCGCCCGAAGTCATGGCGGAAGCCGATAAAATCGACGGATTTATTGCGGATAAAGAAAAGAACGACCGCGAAGATTTTACTTCCGACACGGTAATTACGATTGACGGCGCGCATTCCAAGGACTTTGACGACGCGATTTGCGTTAAGCGTCTGCCCGGCGGCGGATACAGGCTGTATGTCCACATCGCCGACGTTACGCAGTACGTTCGGGAAGGCGGCGCAATAGACAGGTGCGCGTTCGATCGCGGCACGAGCGTGTATTTTTCGGACAGAGTAATTCCGATGCTGCCCGAGAAACTGTGTAACGACGTCTGCTCGCTGGTAGAAGGCGAAGACAGACTTGTCCTCTCGTGTATAATAGACTATTCCGCAGACGGCGACGTCACCGCGAAGCGCGTTACAAAAGGCGTTATCCGTTCGTGCGCGCGCACTACTTACGACGAGATTTACGCGTTTATGCAGGGCGACGAGGCGATGAAAACCAAATACGCCCGCCTTGCCGATATGCTTGAACCGGCCGAGGAATTATATAAAATTCTGAATAAAAAGCGCATGGATAACGGCTCCGTCGAGTTTGATTTTATCGAAACCGAAATAGAGGTGGACGAAAAGGGCGACGTTACCGACGTGCGCGCGGTTGAGAGAAACGACGCCCATAAGCTTATCGAAGAGTTTATGCTTGCCGCAAACGCAGCGGTTGCGGCGACGTTCGACAAAATAAAATTACCGTTCGTGTACCGCGTTCACGCCGCTCCGCCCGCCGAGAAACTGGAAAGCCTGATGGAACTGCTGAGTTCCGTGGGAATAACGCTTCCCGACAATCCCATGCCGTCGGACGTAGCCGCAATGTTACAAAAAACCGATCGGCGTTATAGCGATATGGTCAACATGGCAACGCTTCGTTCCATGTCCAAAGCCGAGTATAAGGCGACCAACGACGGGCATTACGGTCTTAATTTTTCCGATTACTGCCACTTTACGTCGCCTATCCGCCGCTACCCCGACCTTGCCATTCATCGCATGATAAAGAAATATCTGGACGGCGAAGAAAACTTAAAGGCTCGCTATTCGGAGTGGGTGAAAGAAGTGAGCAAGCATTCAAGCGAGCGCGAACGCCGCGCCGAGGAAGCCGAGCGCAAAGTGGACGACGTTCTCGTTGCTAAATATATGGCTCGTCACGTGGGGGACGTATATCCGGCAAAAATAAGCGGCGTAACCGAATGGGGAATTTTTGCCCGCATAGACAACGGCATAGAGGGGTGCATACGCATAGAAAAACTGCCCGGAGGCGTTTATTCGTTCGACAAAAACAAATTTATGCTGACGTGCGGAAAACGTTCGTTCAGGCTGGGCGACCCGGTGATGATAAAAGTGGACGACGTGACGGCGGACAAAATCAACTTCTCGCTTTGTGAGCGTGATTTTAGCGAAAATGAATAAAACTTAAACAAAAACGCACAATACCTCTTGTTTAACGAACATCGTTAACGGGAGGTTTTTATGTTGAATGTTATAGCGTTTCTGATGGGTATAATTACTGCTTTATATCCGCAACCAGCGGAAAAACCCGCGGCAAAAATCACTAACGGCGCGGCAGCCGCTCGTATAGTGCGTACGCCGCCGAGAGCGGACGAGCAGCGCAGCCGTGAAAACGGTTATCGCGTCCGCTATTTCGATATGGACGATTACGAGCGGAACAAACAGAATCTTGACGAAAAATATGCGAGAAGAAGTTATCTCCGCGAAAAAATGGCGAAAGAAATAGCCGATTTTCTTGCCGATTACGAAGAGTACGAAATTCTTACCCGCAATTATCGCCGAGAATTGTACGAAACAGGTAACCGCGCCGAAAACGATAACTCCGAGAGAGAGAACGGTAGCGGAACAAATATCAGTCCTTCCGATAATTCCGGTAATCGTACCGGCAACGGAAGCTACGATAATTCCGGTAATCGTACCGGCAACGGAAGCTACGATAATTCCGCAAATCGCACCGGCAACGGAGGCTACGATAATTCCGGTAATCGCACCGGCAACGGAGGCTACGATAATTCCGGTAATCGTACCGGCAACGGAAGCTACGATAATTCCGGTAATCGT
>USKH01000208.1 GCA_900555125.1 uncultured Clostridium sp. | reverse complement strand
GCAGGATTTTATTTCGCCCGAAACAGTCGGAAAATATTCGATTGTAGTGTGCAATCCGCCGTACAGAAAGGCAGGAAGCGGCGAAATGCAAAAAACCGATTCGGTTTCGCTCGCCCGCCACGAAATAGCCGTAAAGTTTGAAGAAGTGGCTTTTGTCGCCTCTAAACTATTAAAGCAGGGCGGGGCGTTTTATACGGTAAACCAGACCGAAAGAATGGCGGAGGTTATAGGGCTTTGTCAAAAAAATCGGCTGGAACCCAAAATTTTGCAGATATTAACGCCGTCGTCCGACAAAAAGCCTCATTTGTTTCTGCTTAAATGCGTCATGGACGGTAAAACGGGCTTATCGGTGCTTCCGCAGCGAATAGTTCGCACCGAGGTATAAAAGAAGTTAAAAAGGAGTCGCAACATGCTGTATATAGTGGCAACGCCCATCGGTAACGCAGAAGAAATAACCTTTCGTGCGGTCGAAACACTGAAAACGGTTGACGCAATCCTGTGCGAAGACACTCGCCACAGTCGTCCGCTTCTCATGCGCCTCGGAATAGAAAAACCGCTTATCAGCTATCAGAAATTCAACGAGCGCGCGCGCAGCGGAGAAATTCTGGAAAGATTGAAAAAAGGCGAATCTATTGCCGTAATATCCGACGCGGGTATGCCCACGGTGTCCGATCCCGGTCACGTTCTCATCGACGAGGTTATCGCAAACGGACTGGAATACACGGTAATCAGCGGACCTTGCGCCGCCATTAACGCGCTTGTTTTAAGCGGTCTGTCCACCGAAAAGTTTTTGTTTGTCGGATTTTTGCCCGATAAAAAAGCGGAAAGAGAAAGGGTAATAAGCAAATATCGCGACGTGGACGCAACGCTTATATTCTACTTGCCGCTCAGCGACGTCGATTCTGTTATTGCCTATCTCGGGGAAACGCTGGGAAATCGCAAATGCGCGCTTGTCCGCGAAATGACCAAAAAGTTTGAACAGGTGGTCCGCGGAACGCTGTGCGACTTGCCCGAATTTACGCATAAGGGCGAATTCGTGTTGGTGGTTGAAGGAGAGAAGGAGCAAAACAAGGAGCTCAATGCGCTGTCTGTTGCCGAACACATCGATTTTTACCTCAAAGGCGGCATCGACAAAAAGGAAGCTATAAAAAAAGTCGCCCGCGATCGCGGCGTGTCAAAATCCGAAATATATGCCGAAACGCTCGGCAATAAGTGAGGTTGTATGGAAACGGTTAAAAAAATATGGAGAGATGCGCTGTCCGTTCTCGAAACCGAGGCAAGCGCAATAAGCTTTGACGTATGGATTCGTCCGCTCGAAGCCGTCGATATCGACGGAGACAAGCTTGTGCTTGTCGCCCCCACGGACGGAAACGTCATTGCGATAAACAATCAGCTTCGTCCGCTCATATGCGAAGTTCTGCATAGGATAAACCCGCTCATTTCCGACATCGAACTGAGGGTGTCGTCCTCTTCGCCTGCAGGAGAAGCGGCTGTTTCCGAAAGCGTCCCCGAACCCGAGCCCGAGCCAAAAAACAAAATTCAGCTGGGTTTTGACAGCGGTCTTATAAATCCGCGCTATACATTTGACAATTTTGTCGTCGGAAAGTGCAACCAACTGGTAGTAGCTGCGGCAAAAGCTGTCGTCATGACGCCGGGAACGCTTTATAATCCATTGTTTATTTACGGCGGCGTGGGACTGGGCAAAACTCACATAATGCACGCAATAGGCAATGCAATACGTAAAAACGATTGCTCGCTTAAAGTGGTGTACATATCCAGCGAAAAATTCGTAAACGAGTTTATCGAAGCGATCAGAATAAGCGGCGGCGCGGGAGAATTCCGCGAAAAATATCGTAGTGCCGACGTTCTGATGATCGACGATATTCAATTCATATCCAAAAAAGCAGGCACGCAGGAAGAATTGTTTCACACTTTCAACGACTTATGTCAGGCAAACAAACAGCTTATTTTTGCGTCCGATCGTGCGCCCAAGGAAATTCCGGACATAGAAGACCGTCTTCGTTCGCGCTTCGAATGGGGCCTTATCGCCGACATTCAGCCGCCGGATCTCGAAACGCGTATCGCCATCCTGCAAAAGAAAGCAGAAATGGAAAACGCCGTCGTTGACAACCGCATCATCGAATACATCGTCGACAACGTCGCCGTCAACATCCGTACCCTGGAAGGCGCGCTGCAGACCGTCATCAGCACGGCCCGCATCTCCAATCAGCCGATCACATTGGAATTGGCTGAACGCACCATCAAAAACAAGGTGGCTCACGAAAAACACCTGACCCAGGACATCATCATCACCAAGGTCTGCGAATACTACGGCCTGTCCCGAGAAAAGATGATGGGCACCAGCCGCAAGAAAGACGTGCTTCTGCCACGCCAGGTATCGATGTATTTCTGCCGCAGCCTCTTGGCGATGAGCCTGCCAGCCATTGGCAAGCTCTTCCGCAAAGACCACAGCACCGTCTCCAATGCCATCGACAAAATCGAAGAAGGCATGCAGCAAGACCCACTCCTGCAGAGCGATATCCACAACATTCGCCGGGCCATCGAATCGTAATCCACAGCAACATGCAAAATTCTGTTGATAATATGCAGTACATGCAGCTGGGGAAAACTTAAAGGAATAATCGGACGAAAATCCGAGTTTTCCACTGTTTTCCCATGACAAAACGACGCGCCCTTGGGATTTCTGTGGAAAA
>USKH01000207.1 GCA_900555125.1 uncultured Clostridium sp. | reverse complement strand
CATCAAGGCAAGACCGGCTGCTCAGAAGGGTCAGTACATCAAGAGTTGCGTCATCGCTTCCACGATGGGCCCCGGAATCAAGGCTGTTTACAGAATCTAAGGTTCCTATAAAACTAAATAATCAAAGGTTTGACCGCAGAAAGCAAGTGCTGTGCGTAATGGACTTTTTGTCCGCTTGCCGAGGAAAAACGAACTTATTTCAAGAGAATTCTTCAAAAAAAGGTTCGGTTGCCGTGCGGCAGTCGAGCCTTTTATTATAACGCCTCGCGCCCGGCGTTTTGGGCGCAAAGAATTTTAACAGGAGGTCGTTATGTCAGAAGCAATAATGAATGCTAAAAAGCAAATCGTAAGCGATTATGCCGAGAAAATCGGAAAAAGCAAGTCTTTCGTGCTTATCGACTACCGCGGACTTACCGTCGCAGAAGACACCGCTCTTCGTGTGGCTCTCCGTAAGGAAAACGTCGAATACAAAGTCGTAAAGAACAGACTTATTCTCCGCGCTATCGAGCAGGCAGGCATCGAAGGTATTGATTCTTCGGTATTCGAAGGACCCACCGCAATCGCCATCTCTTACGAGGACGCTGTCGCTCCCGCAAAGGTTTTGACAGATAACGCAAAGAAAACCAAGAAAACCGCTCTCAAAGGCGGCGTCGTTGAAGGCAAGGTTCTTACCGTCGACGAAATCGAAAAGGTTGCAACCATCCCCGCAAAGCCCGTACTCGTGGCTCAGTTGTTGGGTATGATGCAAAGCCCCGTGCGTTCGCTCGCAGTCGTGCTCAGCGAAATCGCAAAGAAGCAGGAAGCGTAATCCTCGCGGTCTGACCGCAAAAACGCAAATAATATCTATTTATTAAGGAGATACTAAAATGGCTGATTTGAACAAAATGATGGAAGAAATCAAAGGCATGTCCGTTATGGAACTCAACGAGCTCGTTAAGATGCTCGAAACCGAATTCGGTGTATCCGCTGCCGCTATGGCAGTAGCAGGACCCGCTGCAGGCGCTGCAGCAGACGCTCCCGCAGCTGAAGAGCAGACCGAATTCAACCTCATCCTTAAGGAAGTCGGCGGAAACAAGATCGCAGTTATCAAGGCTGTACGTGAAATCACCGGTCTCGGACTTGGCGAAGCTAAAGCCCTCGTTGACGGAGCTCCCTCCACCCTTAAAGAAGCTATGGCTAAAGAAGCTGCAAACGAAGCTATGGAAAAACTTAAGGCTGCAGGCGCTGTCGCAGAACTTAAATAAGTTTTCAAAAGTTAAAATTCTTAAAATCCGTTTATTCGAAAACGGACGGCGGGCGGCTTGACGAACAAAAATCGTCAAGCCGTTCGGCTTAAATATTGCCGCGTATACTCTTTCAATTCCCGTTATTGTCAGTGAAACGCGGCAATTTTTTTATAGGGAGCCACCGGATTTTAATTGACGAAATATAAAAAGCCGTTTGTTGCGGCAGAAAAAAACGGACGACTCGCGAATTTATATGAGTTATCCGTTTTTGTCTTGGTTTAATCTCTTTTTTGCTTGCTTTATCGGGAAAATTAACGTAAAATTTAATTAGAAAATAATGCGAAACCAACGGAGGAAAAATGATAATATCGGCAGGTAAAACGGGATGCTCGCTTGCAAAACTCATTAACGGGGCGCTTAAGACCGATAAATCGGTAATTCTGGAAAGAGGAATATACGAGCTTGACGGCACGATTTATATGCCCGACGACAGTTCGCTCGTGCTACGCGACGGGGCTATTCTGAAAGCGAAAGACCATGCGTTCGACAAAGCCGGCTGCGTTTCTGTTATTACCAATTCGGACAAACAAAACGGGAATCGCAATATAAAAATAAGCGGCGGCGTTTTTGACGGTAACAACGCGTTCAATCATCGCGAAAATTGGAAAACCGGACCTTGCAGGGGCCTACTTTTCGATTTTATCAACGTCGACGGCTTGAAACTGCAAAATCTGACGGCAAAAAATTCCGAGTCTTATCATTTCAGACTGGGCTTTGTTTGCAATTTCGTCATTGAAAACGTGATTTTTTCCGACGATTTGTTTACGCCGTGTCAGGACGGCATTCACGTGGGAGGAGGATGTAAAAACGGTGTTATCCGCAATATTTTTGCCGAAAAAGGCAGTACCAACGACGATCTCGTGGCGTTTAATGCCGACGACGTAAATTATTATTGCCAGAATATCGGCATGCGCGACGCCGATATAAGCGATATGCTGGTCGAAAACGTAACGGCGGAGGATTGCTGGACCGCGCTGAGGTTGCTGTCGGTGAATCATCGTATAGAAAACGTCACCGTGGACGGTTTTACCGCCGGCGTCAGAGAGATGGGAATAAACTGCGACGCGTGCAGGTATGCCACCGACCCGCTTTTTTCGGACGAAAACTATCCGTCGGGCGTAGGACATTTGAAAAACATAACGCTTAAAAATTTCACGTTGTGGCACACGACCGAAAAAAATCGTCCGCTTGCGGTACTGGAAACCAACGCCGAAAACTTCGTAATAGAAAACCTTAAAAGAAAAACCGAGCTCGATCGCCGCCCGAAGGCTGTCACGATCCGTGCCCGGAATATGTGCGAAACAAAATTGAATTTAAACGGCGAAACGCTTGTTCTCAGCCAGGGAGAAGAGTTTGAATGCGACTTGCAAAAGATAGAGCGCCTAAGCCTTAATTAAACTCTAATGTGATGATATCATGCATTTTTCGCACAAATA
>USKH01000206.1 GCA_900555125.1 uncultured Clostridium sp. | reverse complement strand
TCGGACGGGGATGTGGAACTATCGATTTCTTTTGACGGAAACGAATATGTGTTTGAAAATCTTTCAAATAAATCTGTCGGCAGACTTAAAAAATCGGAAATCAAAAGGGTTGAAGATTTAAAAAAGTGCGTTTTCATAAAGACGACTTTGGGTCAAGTAATCTTTTTACCTAAAACCGATGAGGTATTGGAACTATTTGTCAATAAATAATTTTAGTCAGTAAGTGTGGAATTTAAGAAGTTGGAAGGGCGGGAAGTCGGAATTGACGACTATCGGCATAAGTTTTCGGCGGATGGCTTAAAAATCCGGAAACCGCTGCTATATATTTCCGCCGAGCGGGAACACTTTTTGTTGTGCTGCTTCGAAACGAACTATTGTCGGGTAATGAAAATCATCGGCCGGGTCAGCCGATGATTTTTTATTTGCGTACATAAATTTCAGAAGTAGTTTACCTTTATGCGTTTGCCCATCTGACGTAGACATTTCGAAAGCTCTTCGACAAGATTCATTTTGATGTTGAAGTTTATGGGCAGGTCGGGGTTCTGGTGAGCGGGGTTTACCGCTCTTCCCACGTAGAAATTGATATCCGTCGCTTCTTCGAATAAAAGTCTGCAAATGAGCGACGCGCCGTCTCTGCCGAAACTCCATTTTTCGTAAAGTTTGTTATCTCCGATAGCGTCTTTTGCGTATTCCACAACACGGTTGATTGTTATAACGCCCTCCGTTACGAGATCTACGCCCTCTATTTCCGCAATCGGCGGAATATCGCTGCTTACGAAATCAAGCGAGGGCTTGACGGGTTTTCCGAGATATTTTGCCGCAATCGACGAGGTTGTTCCGCCGCAGACGATATGTTTGCCTTCCTTGGAAAAGAAAAGCGACATCATTCTGTTTGCGTCGTCGGGGTTAGAGGGCGGACCGAACAGAATGTTCATCGGAACTCTCTTCCTCACTTTCAATACGCAAGCCGTGGTGTCGTCGCCCGGGCAATCGCCGTAAAGACGATTACATTCGTCGACGAGAATTGTGGCGATAGTCTTTGCGGAGTAGCCCACATAGACGTTCGGGAGCAGAAAACCGATGATATCGTCGCGCTTCCAACCGAAATTAAACTGAGTGCCTAAGCCGGCATGCGGGCAACCGTCGCTCATGAGAACTATAACGTCGTTATCGCGCAACGATACGTCCGACCTGAAAATGCGCTTCCCGCCGATATTCATTTCGGTGCGGTGATAGAGATAATTTTCGCCGTCGCGGATGATTATTACCTGCGGATTATCGAATTCGATAATTTCAGCCGTTTCGTTGTTGACGATATGAACTATGGTAAAAGTGGAATAAGCCACGCCGCGCACCGAGCATATCGGAAGAGTTGCGGCAATCGTCGAAACGCAGTCTTCCAAAGAAAGCCCCTCCGCCATCATCGTTGAAATGATTTTCGAAGTGAGGGTGGAAAGTATGCTTGCCTTAACGCCGCTGCCAAGCCCGTCGCTCAGCACGGCAACGAGCTGCTCCCCGTTTTTCTTTATTGAATACGAATCCCCGCATAGCGTTTCATCGTGCTTATTTATGCTGGCATGGCCGCTTTCTATGAACAGATCGACCATTTACTGCTCCTCGTTCTCCATCATGACGGCTTCCTTCAGCTTGGATATGGCAACCTTTGTTTCCGCGGCAGATTCGCCAAGGAGAGACGCTATTTCGTGCACTATTCTAAGCTGCTTATCCACAATGTCGTCCGCCATGCCGGCAACCTGCGTTTTGTGCCGCATTACCATGTTCTGCCGCTGCTTTTCGCGGGTTATGTTCTTCATTATGCATATAACTATGCCGCTTGAAGCGTCGTAATAAAGCGATTGCTTGAGATAAAGGTTATATTCCGCCAAATACGTGAACTTTTCCTTTGCGGCTTCCCCGCTTGAAATAAGGTCGACAAAGTCGAACTCATCCACCAGCGCGCTCACGCTTTGGCCCACTATGTCGCTTGGCTGCACGCCGAACATTTCGCACGCGGCGTTGTTTATCTGCTGCACGCGAAGATCCATGTCCACGGCCAGTATAGCGTCCGGAGTAATACTGAGTATTTTGTCCGAGAATGACTCCGCGCGCTTTTTCATATACGGCATGCACATGGTTATTTCCGCGCGGCCCATTATTACGGCAATGGCCTTATCGCGGCAGGATGCGTAGCCGCACATGCCGCAGTTCAGCTCATCCTCCGGCCCTTCCTTGCCCATTTTTTTGAACACGGCGGCTATCTGCTTTTCGGTGGGCTGCATATAATATGTGCGGCTGTTCTTAAAGTGCGCCTCCATGTCCGGCGCGGGCGCAATGTCAAAGTCCGCCTCTCCTGCGGCGTCGTGCGCCACTTTAACATAGCTTGCCGCAGCGGAGCGGTTAACGTTGCGGAAAACCGGCCCGCCTATGCAGGACCCTTGGCAAAAGCTCATCTCTATAAAGCAGCCGTCAAGCTTGCCCGCCATCGCGTCCTTAACGGCAGCCATGCAGCTTTCCGGCCCGTCCACGGCAACGTAGTTCACGCCGCTCTGCTGCGTCATTGTTTTCAGTATGCCGCCGGATACGGGGAAAAAGCGCGAAAGCCGCTGCTCGCTCTCCGCTGCGGGCATAATGGTTATCTTCGCTTCGCCAAGCCAGTCGTCCAGCTCGTCGAACGTTATTGCGTATTCGAGTTCGCTCTCTTCCTGCTCACACTCGGCCTTTTTGGAT
>USKH01000205.1 GCA_900555125.1 uncultured Clostridium sp. | reverse complement strand
GCATTTTTTCTATTTCCGCGCACAAATCGAACCACTCGCCCATCGCTTTTTTCTTGCTTCCGGGGGAGGGCGAATTGCGAAGATATGCGATTTTTTGTATTTTTCTGACCAGGGTATCTCGTTCCCGCTGTTCGAGGCTTAATATATCCGGCAAAAAAACAACGTTTTCTTCTTCGGAACAGCGTAGTTTTGCCGCCTGCTCGTCCACCTCGCATATCGAATAGTCGGCTTCTATTCCGACGGTTATGTGCGACTGAGTCTGATTTTCGTATGCGTACAGATCGTAGTCGGACAAACTTGTATGCACGGCAAGCGCCGGCGGTTTTATTATACGAGAATAATCCTTGTTTTTAATTACCATATCGCCTTCGAGATTTACCGCTATTTCGAGAAAATCCGGCTTTTTGTGAAACGAATTTTTGTAGTTATTTACCGTTACGGCGCAGCAAAACAAGAATTTCGGCACCGAATTCAATGTTATCTTATAATATTTCACGAGTTTCGCGACACGCTCCTTAAAAACTTTTCTTGCTACATTATATCATTTTTGTTCATAATTGTCCATAAATATTGCATTGTTGCATTGACCGCAAAGCAAAATCGTGTTATGCTTGAACAAAAAATTCGGAGGGACGCGAAAATGAAAATAAAAAACTATTCAAAGCTGCTTGCTCTTCCTCTCGGAAGCATAACGGCGCAGGGATTTCTTCGGGAGCAGCTGCTTCGCAGCAAAGAGGGTATGGGAGGTCATCTCGACGAGCTTGAACCCGAAATGATAGCGTTGCCTTTTGTCGATCGTAAGTACGTAAAGCTTTGGGGCGACGGCGATCAGGCGGGGTGGGGCGCGGAAATTTCCGGCAATTACTGGAGCGGGCTTATCGAGCTTGCGTTTTCGCTCGGCGATGAGGAACTTATTAAAAAGGTTACCGACTGGGTGAATGCGTTTATCAAAAAGCAGCGCGAGGACGGCTATCTCGGCACGTATACGCAGGAAAACGACAATCCGTTCGAGGACTACAACGCCTGGGGTACGGCTTGCGGCATGCGCGGGCTTCTCTTTTTTTACGAAGCAACCAGAAGAAAGGACGTGCTTGACGCCGTACACCGCTGTATGCTGTGGTTCTGCGACAACTGGGCGGGAGATAAAAAGACCAGTTACAGCGGAGTGGTGATAATCGAACCGATGGTGCTTTGTTATCGTTACACGGGCGACGAGCGGCTTATTAAATTTGCGGAAGAATATTCCGATTTTTTGTGTGAGCATGATATTTTTCACGTTTCATATAAATCTTTCTTAAAAGAAGGTCTGATTTTTAACAGCGAGCATACGGCGGGAATGGGTACGCATTCGCGGCTGCCTGCGCTTCTGTACACGGCGACGGGAAACAAAGAATATTTGCGCGCGTCGGAAAAGATACTTAACCGGGTACACAAAAAGGCTACGCATATAACAGGCTCGCCCGTGTCCATAAACGAGTACCTGGGCCCGGTTTATTCCACTGCCGAAACCGAATACTGCGCATACACGGTTTTCAGTCAGACCAATTATTACTTAAGTTATATTTCGGGCAAGTCATTGTACGGCGACCGGCTGGAAGAAACCTTTTACAACGGAGCTCAGGGCGCGAGAAAAAAAGACGAAAAAGCCATTGCCTATCTTTCCGCCCCAAATCAGGTTTACGCAACCAAGCATTCGTCGTCGGCATACTGGGACATGCAGGTATACGCTCCGTGCTATCCCGTGGCGTGCTGTCCGGTGAATGCGGTTGCGCTTCTCGGTTTGTTCGTGCGGTCGATGTTTTTAACCGACAAAAAAGACAACGTTTACGCAAACGTATACGGTCCGTGCGGATTAAATCGCGGCGACGTTGAAATAGAAGAGTTAACCGACTACCCGTTCCGCGAGAAAGTGTCTTTCAGAGTAAAGCGTGCAAATAATAATACGCTTTTTTTGCGCGTTCCCGCATGGAGCGACGGTTTTACTCTTACCAAAAACGGTGCGATTTCGGATGAGAAGGTAAATAAAGACGGGTTTGTATCGGCGGGGAAAGTAAATTCCGGCGACGTTATAGACATTGTTTTTAACGCAAAAACAGAAGTTTTGCGTATCAAAGACGATTTCGGCAAAAGACCGCTTGCAATCAGACGAGGCGCGCTTGTTTATTCGCTGCACATACCCGAGAGATGGAACGCATATGAGGGAAGTCCCAACACGCCGCTTCCGGAAGGATGGAGCTGGTTTAACGTCGAGCCGATTTTCGAGGAAGCCGATTGTCCGGATTATCACGAGAGATTGGGACGAAGAAAGGAAAAAACGTGCTGGAATGTCGCTCTTTCCGAAAAATTGTCGCCGGACGACATAACCGTCGATCAATGCGACTGCGAAGGCTACGTGTGGGAAAATCCGCGCATAAAGTTGCGCCTTAAAGGGTACCGCGCGCCGTTTTTGTGCGCGCCTTACCCTGCGCGGACATTCGAGCCGTTCGGAAAAAAACAGATTACTTCGGAAGAACTCGATCTAACGCTCGTACCGTACGGTTGCACAAATCTGCGCATAACATATTTTCCGGTTAAAAAGTAGTCGGAGGTTTTCAAGCCGGAAAAAGAAAAAAGTACGCGCAAAACATCGGTATATTGATTTTTCGTTTTTCAAAACGTCGCCGGAAGTTGTTCGGCGGCGTTTTGCGCGCTCCGAAACGAAAATTACGCAAATTTTTCGTTTTATGTCTTTCTC
>USKH01000204.1 GCA_900555125.1 uncultured Clostridium sp. | reverse complement strand
GTGGCTATACTGGGAGTAGTCATCATCGGCGGATACATCTACGTCCGTACGACGTACGGCATAGACCTATTCCGCACCGCGGGACAATTAAAAACTCTTACGCAAGCGGTTGACGAAACAGCTTTTTGTCCAAATGCTTACGGCGAAGAAGATTTTGCCACAATGAAAACCGAACTTAACAAAAAGTTCGACGGATTTGTTTCTCACGAAGAGGGTAAAGGCTACAACGGCTATTCGGTCGATTTCGGTTTGCTGGCAGGCAAAAGCCTGAGCGGTAAAATTTCGCTTACCGAAAAACAGGTCGGCGCGATTACTCAGACCGTGTTTTACGAGCAAACCGGCGGAAAAATAAAAATAGCCGAAAAAGAAGTGTCGGTTTCCGTCGTGCAGGTTGACTTTTCACAAATCGCCGAAAACGGAAGCGCAGACTTTAACGTTGTGGCAAAACTCGACCTTACGCCGTTAAAATCAAATATGAACGACTTTCCGTATAAATATTTTAAAAAATATATTCCGGACAGTTTTTATGTTTCTTCCACCGTTCGTGTAGATAAGACGGAAGCAAACGGCTTTGACTACACCATAGTGCACAAATCGCTTACGCTCAACAACCTTTCGGCTGACGATACGGCGGATTTGTTTGACACACTGAATGCCGTGTTGAAAATAGGAACTGCCGAAAGTCTTAACATGCAGATCGGATATATGGCGGTAAACGCGCTGATCGGCACGAAAGACAACCCGGGATTCGCTTATTCTATGAAAGTGGCAGGAGCAACGACGTTCAACTTTGTGACCGCTTCGCCTGCCGATTACTTTATCGTTAATTAAACGGTGCAAAAACAATATTGTGTAGCGATATCGGTGCGCAAACGCGACTTTAGTATCATCAAAGCTTGGAAAGGAGAAACGATTATGATACACACTAAGGCGAATAAATCAAAAATATTGACGCTTATACTCGGTATTACAATGTGCCTTGCGGTTATGCTCGGCATAGCAACGGCAGGCCCGAATTTTGCGGTCTATGCGGAAGGCGGAACGGGGGCGACAGGAGGCCTTATAATTGACGGAACCGGCAATATAACCGCCGACGGAACTTATGCCTATTCTGCTGACGACAAAACGCTGATGTTAAACGGATATAACGGCGGAGTCATAAGGTTTACCGCGGACAATGACGTTACGGTAAACCTTGTAAAAGGTAGCACAAATACCATAACACTGAACGACGGCGCCGTGAGCGAGAATCAATTCGGCGTGTATGCCGCAGGCAACCTTACCGTTACGGGCAATGGAACGCTGGGTATCAACTTGGATATCAGCGGTACGGGTGACGAAATTACCACCGAATACGGCAAAGAACTTTACGGCTTATACGCCAAAAACCTGACAATCAACAAAGACGTAAACGTCAACGTAAATTTGATTTCAAACGGTTTTTCTTGCGGTATTTTTGCCGCTAACGATATCACCGTTGCCGAAAAAGCAAACCTGGACATCAAATGCCGTAGCAAGTACAACAATACCGTGTATGGCAATACGAATAAGGTTGTGTACGGAATTTATTCTCAAAACGGCAATATTAAACTTTTGGGAACTGGTACAAAAAATATAGAACATACTTGCCCGGTGAATTTTGCGCAAGCGAATGAATCCAAGGGCGTTTATGCACAAAAAAACGGGACGACCGATGGTGGAAGAATAGAAATATCCGGAGGGAAACTTACTATAAAAATGCCGAGAGAAGGCGCGGCAATACAATCCTATTACGATTGTGTGATAAAGAACGCCGACATAAGCGTCGTTGACGCCGAGCAAGGAATTATCGTAAATTATTCAACTTCTTCTGCAACGAGCGTAACGATAGAAAAAAGCAAGTTATATATTTCTACTTTAGGATTTACAAGCGATCGTCCACAAGGAGAAATAGCGGGTATTAAGATTTATTCTGCCAAGCTGAAAATATTAGACAGCGACGTTTATATCGAATCGCGCTCATGCATCTCGGGAATCTCGTCAAATCTGACGTCTTTGGTGTTTATAAAAGGGGCGTCCGTCGTGCGATTGATAAATCCGAACGAATATGACAGAGCAGTTTTATACGCCTATCTTTGTACTTTTGAACTTAACAAAGGCGGAAGTGTTACCATGAATTCGACCTGCAATTCTTTCTATTATGTTGAACACATAAAACTCGGAGCAGGGACGAAAGCCGAATACGGAACGAAAGATTCGCAGTCAGACCATGACGGCGACGCTTACTTGTACAGACCGGAGTATAACAATTTGAGGATAATAAGGTTTGTATACGGCGAGGGAGCAGGCACGGCAACGACGAGCGACGTCAAGATTGAAGGTATGAAAGGTTATGCAATCGAGGAGAGAGAGTTCGCCGTCACGTTGGCAGGGGACACCTTTACCGAAATTGCGCAAAACACAGACGTAACCTCCTGGTTTAAGAATATGCCTTTGGGGTTGGTTGCAAAAATCAAAACCAAAGTCGAAGCCGGCGCAACAAGCCTTACCATTGCAATCGGCGGCACGCCTCAAAGCGTGGAGACTGTGCGCGCATACATCGAAATCCCCGAACAGTATCTTGTCACGGGCGAGTACGACATCACCATAGACCCCAACAAAAACAAGGTTGATTTCAGCATCGTATCGGGCGAAACGATAGCCGAACCCGTCCCTTCCGTCACACAATTCGATTATGACGGCAAAGAAAAAGTGTTGCTTACGGACGG
>USKH01000203.1 GCA_900555125.1 uncultured Clostridium sp. | reverse complement strand
CCCACAGGTCCTCAGGGTCCCGCAGGAGCTACAGGGGCTACCGGGGCTACGGGTGAAACAGGTCCCACAGGTCCTCAGGGTCCCGCAGGTGCTACAGGGGCTACAGGTGCCACGGGTGCGACAGGTCCCACAGGTCCTCAAGGCCCCGCAGGTGCTACAGGGGCTACGGGTGCCACGGCAACAAACGAAGCGATTTATGCAGCCACACCCAACGCTACCGTCACCGCAAACACAATAGTCCCTTTAACGCAATCGGCTGCTACTCCGGCTGCCACGGCAACGGTATCGGACGGGGCAATAACGCTTCCCGCAGGAACGTACCTTATCAACTACTCGGCGAACAACACCGGAGGCGCGGCAACCACCATCACTCTCTACCTAAACGGTGCGGCTGTAACCGGACAGTCTGCAACCGGAACGGGCAACCTGGGCGGAACGTCTATCCTTACCGTAAGCCAGGGCGACACGATTGCCCTTTACAACACGGGCGCAGACACCGCAACTCTTACCAACGCAGGAATCACTGCCGTGAAACTGGCTTGACGGCGGTATAATCCTCAAATTAAAAAGAAACGCTTTTATCCGATTTAAGGCTGAAAGCGTTTTCTTTTTACTAAAATTTATTATAAACTCTTATTTGCTTTCTTCTGCGGCGGCGTTTTTGTACGACAGCGTTATATGCGTTATCGCGAACAGAACCGCAAGTACGGAAAGCGGAACGTTTGTAAACATGACGCCGGAAAACAGAAATATTGCCGAGGGCGTTATCGACAGCAACAGCGCGCGAAGCACTCCCGGTTTTTTCCACAGCACAATCCATCCGAGAAGATACACAAACGTAAGCGCACCGTTTACCGCAAGATACGCCGCAAGCGCATAATTAAACCGTAACCCGAAATAGGTGTACGGCACGTTGACTATCATAAGAATGAAGCAACCGAACCGCCCGATTTGCTCGCAGATTTCGAGCGGGTTATTCTCGTAAGCGTTTTTGAATCCGTCTTTATTGAGTGCCGCAAACGCGATATTCGGCAGCAGAATAAGCACGATTATTATAAGTCCGTAATAGTTGAATATTCCCATTTTTTCGCTCCGTAAAATTTTACCCGCTTATTATAGCACCGTTTATTGCCTAACGCAAGCGTATACGATGCGGCAAATAAAAAACCGCGATTTATTAAAACCGCGGCTGTAATTTATCGGTTAAATTTTGCTTTTAAGGAAACTTGCGGCAAGCGTAATATCATTTTCGGGATTGTCGCCGCACTCGCGCTCGATGGTTAAAAATCCGTCGTAGCCGATTTCTTTCAAAGCGGCGATATACGCGTCCCAGTCCACCTGACCTTCGCCGAGCGGCACTTCCTTAAAGCCTTTGCATGCGTTGAGCGCGTCCACTCCGCCCACGGCGAATGCGTGGTACACGTCCTCGGGCTTCTGGTCGGGATCAAGCATTATTCCGTCCTTTGCGTGCGTGTGAACAATGTAGTCTTTCAGCATTTTCACCGCTTCGACGGCGTCCTGACCGGTTACCATGGTGAAGTTAGCGGGGTCGAGATTGACGCCCACGCCGCCTTTCGTGTCCTTTAAGAAAGCGAGCAACGTCGCCGCCTTTTCGGGCCCGGTTTCGATTGCCATGGTAACGCCTTTGCTTTTTGCGTACAATCCGATTTCGGTAAGAGCGTCCAGCATTACTTTATAGCGGGGATTGCTCTTGTCCGCGGGAATGACTCCGATGTGAGTGGTGACGACGCTTGCGCCGAATTCAACGGCAAGGTCGATTATTTTTTTGGTTTTTTCCACTCTTAAAGCATTGTCCGCCTCGATTTCAAAGCCATATCCGCCCATATCTCCGCACAGCGCGGAAACAACCAGCCCGTTATCTTTCAAAAGCTTTTTATACTCGGATTTTTTCTCTTCCGACAACGTGTCGGGCGAAAAAGCACCGGTGGTAGCATAAATCTGAACGCCGTCCAATCCGAGCTTTGCCGCAATTTTAATACCTTCTTCGTGCGACTTTTTGAAACAGTCGGTTATAACTCCTATTTTCATTAAAATCTCCTTATTTTTGCGCTCAAAACTTTATTTCAAGCCACTTATCGGGATTGTTTACGCCTTCGACAGTCTTTTCGCGTACAGCCATGACGTACAGCGTTTGTTTTATGTCGAACGGAGGTTTTTTATTCGTAAAAAATTTCAGAATGTCTTTTATAAGCAGTCCGAAAAAGTCGGAATTTATAGAAAAATAACGGCTTACGCCCTCTTTTTCGGCACAAATCGTGAACGGCAATGCGTCCGAATAGACAAAAGAACCTTTTTTGCCGCCCTCGAATTTAACCGAAACGACATACTGCTTTTCGCCCTGACGCTCGACTTTTACGCATTCGGGCTTGGCATCCAGCGTTTTGACCAGCATTTCTATCTGATGAATGCAATATTCTTCTATCGATCTTCCTCCGCCTGTGACAACCGCCGCTTCGCTGTCCGTAATGCCGTCCAGTTCGGTGGCATAACGAAGCGCGGACGTGGAGAAAAACGGCGTATCGTACTTTTCTGCAAGCGCGAATATTTTTTCCGCCGTTTTAAGGTCGGGAGCAAACGTCTTGTCGATATAGGTCGGCTTTTTATACGCCAGCACTTTTTCGGCGTAACCGAGGTGTTTTTCGGGATCGGACGGCGCCAGAATAAACAGAAAGTCCGATTTTTCGCAAACTTCCTCTATGCTGTCGCATAAAGTTACGCCGTTCTTTT
>USKH01000202.1 GCA_900555125.1 uncultured Clostridium sp. | reverse complement strand
CGGCAAGCTCGCGATAAGCCTGTTCGTGTGCGCTTTCGGACACCGCTACAAGGCGCATCCGATCGGCAATTTCGGTAAAGCCTTCCTTTTCGGCTTCGGCGGCGAATTGCTCGTAAAAGTCGCTCCACTCCTTTCTTTCGGACCGTGCCGCGTCCAGAAGGTTTTGCACGGTATCGGGCGACACTACGCCCAGCTAGTTCATCCACAAAAGCGCATGAGCCTGTTCGTTCTGCGCGGTTTTGCGAAATACTTCGGATACGGCAACATAGCCTACTTTTTGCGCGGCGTCGGCAAACGCGTCATACTTTGCCCGGGCGGTTGCTTCGGCGCGGACGGCTTCCCACAGGTTTTTCTCGGTTTTGGTGCCTTTAAGTTTTTTATCGGTTAAATTTATTTTACTCATACGATAATTATTCCGATTCGGCAACAAAAATAAACGCGCAGACGCAATAAAAAACGAACCGAACGCGATTTTTTCGTCCGATTCGTCTTTTACGAAGCCTGCTGCTCCGTTTATCAAAAAGGGTTATGAAGAATTATCTTTCCGAAATTTTGCCGTACATGTCGAGAACGAGATATTTACTCGGGTTGAAATGTTCGACCTTTTTTCCGTTATACGTGATCTTGAACTCGGTGTTGTCGATGGAGTTCGCGCCGAAAATGCTGAAGTAGAGCGGCTGCGAATAATCGGTAAACGAGCATAGCGGCTGCACGACTTTAATCACCTCGTTTGGAAGGAACATTTCGACGTATGCGTAGTCGCCTTTTACTATTCGTTTTAATTTTATTCCGTCAATCTTTTTAAGAGCCTTATATCCGAGCGATTTACCCGTAGCATCGTGCGTCTGAACCGCGATGTCCTCACCCCAGAACTTGAACATGAGGATGTTTTCGCGGCGACCGGTCTGCGTTCCTGCGGTGTCGAGCATGAAGAACACTTTATCGAAGAGATTATAGCAATCGGTTTCGGCTTTGAAGTACACGCCGAGCGCGTTTCTGTGTACCGCTGTTCTCCATGTGTTGCCCTTATGTTCGGTTTGAACGTCGCCCATATCGGTGTACGCAATCTGTTCGTCGAACGCTTTATCGAACGTATACGAGTCGTCGATGAAGAATTTGCCGTCAATCAGTTTCATCGGCAGTTTTCCGAAATAGATTTTGGCACGGTCGCCCGTCGTAAAGTATATTTCGTTGTCGTACATAAAGAATTCGGGATACTGGAAAGACGTGGGCGGAGCGAATTTATACAATCTCGTCCAGTTTTCTCCGTCGGTGGAATAGTCGAAGTTAAAAATTGTACGCGACCATATATTGGTACTGTACGTGTTCCAGCCCATGAAGTACGTACCCGCAAAATTGTTGAGCGTGGGTTTGGAATTGGTTCCGCCCGCGCAGAAATCCTCCGTTCTCGGCGTAGACCAGTTTACTCCGTCGGCACTGTACGAGAAATAGTATTCGAAGGTGCCTGCGTTGGTACCCGTCGTGGTGCCGCCGCCGTACGTCGTGTTGGTGCTGGTTTTGTCGTTGCGTATGATACTCATCCAGGTGCCGTCGTTTTTACGCATAATGCCCGATTCGGACAACTGCACTTTGGAGTTACCCACGCCGAAATGTCCGATTACGGATATGCAGTCGAGAGTGTCGTTTAGCATTCCGAGCGCATTTTGTTTGCCGGCAAAATTATTGAGCGCGACATACTTTTTGCCATCGTATTCCATGATGTCGAATATAAACGCGCTATGATCGGAAGAAAAGCATTCCATGCCTGCCGCGATTGCGAGGTCATAATATGCCTTGGGCGTGAAATCCACTTTACCTTCGGGTGTTAAAAGTTTCATTCTGTACACGTTTTGGTTAAGCGTTCCGCTTTTTACGTCATAATCGATGTAGTACATGAGCGACTGACGAACGTTTGGACGCTCGCTCGTGAAAAATATACGCAGCGTGTTTTCATCCTTTTTGATTATTCTCGGAACAAAAGTCGCGCCGGTGTCCAACGTTTCGTTGGCGAAAGCCTGTTCGCCGCGGCTGATGATTTTTACCTCAACGGCGCCGGTTTTAAGATCGACTATGCTCATTGCGCAGTACACGAAATCCCAATTTGCCGCTTCGCCTTCTTTTACGTCGTTTGCTTCGTACACGATATACGCCTTACCGTCATGGACCAGGAAATGAGCGTCGTGCGCGCCTTTTACCACGCTGTCGGTTACCGTTATCATAGACTTTATTACTTCGTCGCCCGCTTTCTCGGGTGAGTAATTTTTGTTTATGCCTGCAAGATTTACCATACCGTCTACACGTTCTTCTTTTTCTGTTAGTTTTTTCATGACCACAATTGTCTCACTATTGTCCGAATATGTATATTTATAGGTTACCGTCGTTGCATCCTCGGCAATAACTTCTATTGAAGTTATGTAAACCGTGTCGCCCTTATCTCCTTTATCGCCTTTGTCTCCTTTTTCACCTTGAACACCGGGGTCTCCTTTGTCTCCCTTTTCGCCTTGCGCTCCGGTGTCGCCTTTGTCTCCCTTTTCGCCTTGCGCTCCGGGATCTCCTTTGTCACCCTTTTCGCCTTGCGCTCCGGTGTCGCCTTTTACCTGACCTATGAGCGTAAAATCTTCGTCTCCGACATATCGGATATAAAGGTTGCCGTTTTCGACTTTTACTTCGTCAACAGACTTTACTTTTGCGTTCGACGCACAACCGAACAAACAAAACACCATCGTAATCGACATAAAAAAAGCCGCAGCTTTAA
>USKH01000201.1 GCA_900555125.1 uncultured Clostridium sp. | reverse complement strand
GCTGCGCGTCGACAAGATTTAGATTGATTTTCCGAGGGTGTGCCAAACCGTTTTTAACTGCCTTTTCGCTGATTTCGTTGAATTCCGCGCGGACAGGCTGTTCGGGCGATAGACCCAGAATATTGGCGATATGCCACGAAATGGCTTCTCCTTCCCGGTCCGGGTCGGTTGCAAGATATATAGCGTCAGCTTTCGACGCCAGATTTTTAAGTTCTTTAACCGTTTCTGTTTTATCGGGCATAATTTCGTATTTAGGCTCGAAATCTTTTTTTACGTTGACTGCAAGCGTCTTTTGAGGCAAATCGCGGACATGACCTTTTGTAGCAAAGACTTTATATCCTTTGCCAAGGTATTTTTCAACGGTTTTGACCTTTCCGGCACCTTCTATTACTACTAATTTCAATGTTTAATCTCCGTTTTTACTAAATTCGTTGGCACTGACCTTGCGTATCAGCCCTTTCATTTCCAGCCCGGTAAGAGCCACGGAAACCTGTTGCGGTTTCATTTCCAGTTTTTCCACAATATCGTCGAACGAAACACTGTCCTCGGTTTTAAATAACTCATAAATTTTCGAAGCGTCGTCGCCGAGTTCGGGCGTTTCGATTTTGCTTTCTTTACTGGTTTTTACGCCGTAGTGCTCAAGAATATCCTCGCCGCTTCTTGCCATAAACGCGCCTTCGTACAAAAGCTCGTTTGTTCCTTCCGAACGGATATTTCCGACATTACCGGGCACGGCAAACACATCGCGACTTTGGTCGAGCGCGAATTTCGCGGTGATCAGTGCTCCGCTCTTTTTGCCTGCCTCCACTACGCATACGCCGCAGCTGAGTCCGCTTATCAAGCGATTTCTTTCGGGAAAAGTAAACCGGGTTGCCGGCATATTGGGAAGATATTCGCTCATTATAGCTCCGCCGCTCGATATTATTTTTTCGGCAAGCGGTACATTTCCCACAGGTCCTATTTTGTTAAGACCGCTGCCGATTACGGCGATGGTCTTTCCTTTGGCTTCAAGTGCGGCTTCGTGAGCAAACGAATCTATCCCCGTAGCAAGTCCGCTTACTATGGTAAAACCGTTTTCGGCAAGCGTACCGGCTATCTTTTCCGCCATCATTCTGCCGTATGCCGAGCATGACCTTGTTCCGACCACGGCAAAGCATTTACTTGAAAACAAACGCGCGTTACCTTTATAATAAAAAACGTAAGGTGCAGCCACTTCCGGCTGTCGCAAAAGTTTCCCGTAAAACGGATTATAAATGGAGGTAACTTTTATCCCCGACTTTACCAGTCTTTCAAGACAATCGCCGATAAATTGTTCGGAACGGTATCTTTTCAGAATGTCGTATTTGTCGTCGAAAAGCTGTTTCAGTTTGTCGTTGGAAATAAATTGATTCCACACTTCCGAAACCGAACCGCACAGTTTTATTGCCTTTGACTGACGCGAAATCGAAACCGAACCAAGCGACATCCAGAACAAAATTTCACTGTCGCTTATCATTTTTTTACGCTCCTGTCGAGATTACGATATTGCAGTGCTTCGCTTATATGGCTCGCTTCGATGTTTTCTTTTCCGTCAAGATCGGCAATAGTACGCGCAACTTTCAGTATTCTGGTATAAGCGCGGGCAGTAAGTCCCATTTTGTCGAATGCGTTTTTAAGCAATTTTTCGCTGTCCGCGTCGAGAGGGCAATATTTTTTAATCATTTCGCTGTTCATTTTCGAATTGCTGTAAACGCCGGTGCCGCGATAACGATTGAGCTGAATATTTCTTGCCTTGTCCACGCGCTTTTTTATTTCTTCGCTGGACTCGGAATAGCCTTTTTCGGCGAGATCGTCATACGTTACGCCGCTGACTTCGATCTGAAGATCTATTCTGTCCATAAGCGGGCCGGAAAGACGCGAAACGTATTTGCTGATTTGCAGCGGAGTACATGTACATTCGTGAGTTTTGGAGCCGTAATATCCGCAAGGACACGGGTTCATGCTTGCAACAAGCATAAAGTTTGCCGGATATTCGACCGTTCTTGCCGCGCGGGATATTGTAATTACGCCGTCTTCTATCGGCTGACGCAGATTTTCAAGCGTCACGCGCGAGTATTCTGGCATTTCGTCAAGAAACAAAACACCGTTGTGAGCAAGACTCATTTCGCCCGGTTTTGCCATGGCTCCGCCACCGGTGAGCGCAATACTGCTCATCGTATGATGCGGAGAGCGGAACGGGCGACGACTTACTATTCCTTCGTTTTCGTCCAGAATACCTGCCACACTGTGAATTTTTGTCGTTTCCAGCGCTTCGTCCAGCGTCATGTCGGGAAGAATTGTCGGGATGCACCTGGCAAGCATTGTTTTGCCTGCGCCGGGCGGTCCTACCATCAGAATATTATGCCCGCCCGCTGCGGCTATTTCAAGCGCGCGCTTGGTGATATACTGTCCTTTTACAAATTTAAAATCTTCGTTATAATGCGTGTTTGCCGCAGAAAGACTTTTGGTTTGCACGGGCTGAATTTCGGTTTCTCCGTTAAGAAAATCGACTACTTCGCGAAGCGACGAACAAGCGTACACTTTTATTCCGTCAATATAGCATGCTTCGAGAGCATTTGTTTTGGGAAGAATAACTTTATCGTAGCCTTTCTCTTTGGCTGAAATCAAAATAGGTAAAACGCCCTTGACGTGCCTTAGCGTTCCGTCAAGCGAAAGTTCGCCGACATATACGTAATCGCCGGTGTTAAATATCTGCTCGGTAGCGCGCAGTATTCCTATCGCCACGCCGAGATCGTAAATCGA
>USKH01000200.1 GCA_900555125.1 uncultured Clostridium sp. | reverse complement strand
TTTTCGCGGGCGAAATCTCACTTTGCGACGAGCATCCGGGAAATGCGGCAAAATATTCTATTCCGTAGTCTTCGGTCATATATCGGAAGGGAAAACGATCGGCAAAAACAAGCGTTTTTACCTTTGCGGACGAAACCGCGGCAGCATATTCTCCGTCGAGCGCGTCAAGTTTTTGCTTGTAAGCGGCAAAATTGCTTGCGTAAAGGTCGCTCTTGTCCGGATTCATGGCAGTAAGCTCGTCCTTTATTTTTTCGGCTGCGATTACGGCGTTTTTAAGCGACAGCCACAAATGTTCGTCGTACTCTGTTTCGTCGTGATCATGATCGTGATCATGATCATGTTCGTTGTCATCCTCTTCGTCTTCTTCTCTAAGGCGCGACGACAACACGTCAAACAATTTTATCGTGCGCATATTTTTGTTTTCGGCAGACGAAAGCACGTTTTTGGTCCAGCCGTCCGAAATTCCGCCCACGTATACGAACATGTCGCAGCGCGAAATTTCCGCCACGTCTTTAATGGTGGGCTGATAATTGTGTAAGTCAACGCCCTTGCCGCCCAGAAGTTTTACTTCGGTGTCGTCGTCGCCGGCAGCGATTTCGCGGGTCCATTCATACTCGGAAAAAACCGTACAAACGACCGAATATTTCGCGCTGTCGGCTTTTCCTCCGCTGCACCCCGAAAATACGCCTGCAACTAAAACAAGCGACAAAAGCAACGTTATTATTTTTTTCATATGTTTTGCTCCTTAATCGATTTTTTGTGACAATTTAATTATTCGCTACAAGCAGCGCAAAATCAATTAATGAGTCTTACTTTCAGTTTTACGGGCGATTTTTCGACTGCCGCGTAAGAATAAGCCGAAACGACTAAAATGACGGAAAATATTGCGTACAGGCTTGCCGCACTTGTCGCAACGCCTTCTCCCGCTTTACCTAAAAAATCATGGCACGCGTCCAAAACGACGCACACCGTGCATTCCCCGCCGACGCAGTCGTGACCGGCGGCATACCCGGAAAAGAAAAACGACGAAAGTACCGCAACTGCAAATATCGCGGCGAACAGAAATATCAGAATACGTGATTTTTTGTTCATTCTCGTTGTTTCCTTCGGGAGGGCGAAAAGCAATCGCCTCTTGGTTTTCTTTTGTATTGTAGCACAAGAAAAAGTATTTGTCAAGCATATGAATAAGCGGCGTAAAAAGGCGGGGTTTTCGGTTGCAAAAACGCACGTTTTGTTGTATAATCTATGCGAAATTCAATTTACGGAGCCGAAAAAAACATGAACTTATCCGACGTTATTATCTGCAGCGATTTTGACGGCACGCTCTCTGTAAGCGAAAACAACTGCGTTTTTCCCACGCACACTCCGCTCGGCTGCATATGCGAAGAAAATATCCGCGCGGTTAAAAAATTTACGGCGGACGGCGGCAGATTTGTCGTGGCATCGGGAAGAAGTCCGCTTGCTATGGACTTTCTGTATGATATTATACCGATTGACGATATTTTTGCGGGAACAAACGGCGCCGCGATGTATTCGCGAAGGCAAAAAAAATTTGCTTTCCGCCACGCAATGAAAGTTTTGCCGCTCGACTTCATAATAAAAGCTCAGAACGCATACGGAGAACTGCCCGAGTATCACGTCACCGACGAACAAGCCGTAGTGCATAAATTCTATCCCGGTCACGGTGAAAGCGCAACCGGATTTATAAGCCGTTTTTCGTCGCTTCTGAAAATCATTTTCGTCGAACGCAACGAGCAAAAAATGGCTTTGCTTAAAAAAATGCTGGAAGAGAATTTTTCGGACAGCTGCGAAATTGTTCTCTCCTGTCCCTTCCTCGTCGAAGCGTTCGACAAAGGCGCGGGCAAAAGCGAAATAATAGATTTTTTCCGCAAAGAAAATCCGCATAAAACCATAGTGGCTCTCGGCGATTACGAAAACGACATTGCCATGCTTACAAAAGCCGATATCTCTTTATGTCCCGAAAACGCAGTGCCGGACGTTAAAAGAGTGTGCGACAAAACATTCCGGCATGCCGGTAACGGTTTTGTTTCGGACGTAATCGATTACCTCGAAAAACTATGATTTTCACAGTTTACGACATTCCGGCAGAAATCAGAATCAAAAAGAATATGCGCAACGTTCGCATAAGAGTAAGCCGCGACGGAAAGGTTACACTGTCGGTGCCTTACGGTTACCCGATTGAGCGTGCAAAGAAATTTGCGTTCGATAAATACGAATGGATAAAGAAAAACGTCGAAAAAGCGGGAAAAAAGCAATCGTTCGTCATCGAAAACGGCGCGATTTTGCCTGTTTTAGGTAAAGAAAAACGACTTGTTTTTATTCCGTCCGCACGAAAAAGAGTAGAAGAACGCGAGGATTGCATTATCGTAAAGTCAAGCGAAAAGAGCTTGGTCGCCACAACGGAAAAGCATATGGCGAGTGTTTTATATGATTATTTGTCCGAAAAAATCAAATATTATCAGGCGCAGACCATGCTTGAATGCTCGTCGTTCTGCGTACGGAAAATGCGCAGTAAATGGGGCGTTTGCAACACAAAAACCAAAGAATTGAAATTCAGTTTATTCCTCGTTTTTCAACCGCTTGACAACATCGATTACGTGGTTCTGCACGAAATAGCGCATTTGTACCGCGCCGCTCACGACAAAAAGTTTTACGCTTTTATAGAGCGATTTATGCCGGATTATAAATCGAGAATGAAGTTTTAGTAAAGTATGGGTTAAAATTCTGCCGCCACTCGCATTCGGTTTTTAAATTGCCGCAACAGACC
>USKH01000199.1 GCA_900555125.1 uncultured Clostridium sp. | reverse complement strand
GTATATTCCCGAATATTACAAAAAATATCCCACGGTTTTTTCCGAAGGATATTTTTTATTTTAATTATACAGTAAAAATCAATCTGTTATTGTTTTTCGGCAAGCAGTTTAAGGTCGGACACTCTTATCTTAGACGTTGTGTCGTCGTATTTCTCGTTTATAAATACCTCTGCCTTTACAACAGGTAAAATGTTTTCGAGTACGGCAATAGCCGCTCCGCCCTGGCGCATGAACTTCTTTTCCTCGTTTACGTTTGCGGGATTACAATCGATGTTTTCCATAATATAACGCTCGCCGTTTTTATCGGTAAGTATTATGCTCTCAACGCTTTTGAACGCATTTTCGTACGAATACGCATTGTAAACCATAATGGCTTTAAGATTGACCGGGCTATCGAAACGCGCGGTGATTTCCGCTTTTCCGTTGAATTCGGCTTCCATATATTCGGTATACGGTTGAGCGGTGAAAATATCGTCGCTTAAATACTGTTCTCCCGATATGGCGTTGGACGTAATATCCGCACTGTTCGCAACGTTTACGTACTTTGCGTTTACTTCGGCAAGCGGTTGCGGAGAAACGGTGGGTCCGTTACCCTGCATGAGATCTATGCCGTACCGGGCGTTGTAGACGTACTTGATTTTATCCACAGACAGTACTCTTCCCAAAAATCTGCCTTCCTTATCACAGTTGTGTATCGGGTTTTTATGCGAATGATAGAACGCTATCGTTTCGTTTTTCGTATAAGCAAAATTGTGATGTCCGTTACCGGCAAGGAAATCGTTGGTGGGATTGAGTCCGAGTACGGGATTGCCTTCTCCGTGCGGAATTTTAACAAACTGACCGAGCGGTTTATCCGACACAGCCATGGATATGTCGTAATCCCGGGCTCCGTAACCGAAACGCGAGTACGTAAGATAATACTTTCCGTCATGGTAGGTCATAAACGGACCTTCGTTTACGCCGCCTTCGTTCATATCTCTTATAAGAGGCGTTGCGGTAGTATAATCTCCGGGCTGATAAACTGTGCGGTAGCAGCTTTTTGTAAGCTGAGTAAGCGTGGAATAATCGGGAGTAATCATGTCCTTCATTTTTATTCCGTATACACAGATACCCGGATGATAATTGTCGCAGTGTTTTGCAAAGTACAGATAGAAATTGCCGTCGGCGGCAAAGAACGGGCTTACGTCGATTGCAGCCCAGTAGTGAGGCATATTAAGCTTTAACGCAAAGTTAATCGGCGGATTGAATCTTGTGATTACGTCGCCGTTGAGATTTTTACCGCCCGGGTAACTTTCACTGGTAACGAACTCAAACGGACCCATAGGGCAATCGGACACACCTATTCCGAGGTACAAACACGCCCAGTTGTCTTCTTTTGGCGTAGTTGACGTATATTCGGTGTTTTCGTTGCCGACTTTTGCTCCGGCGCTGAAATATATGTAGTATTTCTTGGTTTTTTTATCGAAAGTAACTTCGGGCGCCCAGAAATATTTTTCCGCCCATGCGTCGTCGCGCACGACGAGGCAATGACCTTTACCTGCACGACCTACAAGCTCGAAATGTTCGAGATCGCGACTGCGGAAACAGCGATATGCCGCGCGGTGGTATTCGCCCTCTTCCAGCGCGGTGTCGCCTGTAAAATAGGTATAAAACCAGCCGCCGTATTCGGGATCGTCTTCTTCGGAAACGTATATGGCTCCCGGATCGGCGCAATCGAGATCGCTTTTGTTTTTGTAGAACAATCCCTCTTCATAATTTTCGATGCAATTGTTAAACTCCAGTTTTTTCATCATTATTCTCCTTTTTCGATTATCTGTCGAACATTTTTTCCAGTTCGGCTTTCATAAGCGCGAATTTCTTTTGATTTTCTTCTTCGGTTTTGGTTGCCGTTAAATACATTTTAACCATAGGCTCGGTGCCGGACGGACGAATGATAAGTTTGCTTGCGTCTTCCATGGTAAACGACAAAACGTTGCTTCTGGGCAAATCGGCTTCGGTCTGAGTGAGATAGTCCACGAATTTTACCACATTGCTGCCGGCAATTGTTTTCGGTAAAGATTTACGAATATTTTCCAGCAGGCTTTTAAGTTTTGCCTGTCCGTCCGCACCGGGGAAATCGAACGACATAAGCTTGTGTTCGTAATAACCGTGTTCGGCATAAATTTGGTTAAGTCTGTCCACAAGCGTCATATTCTTTTTCTTGTAATATGCGGTCATCTCGGCAACCAGCATGGAAGCGTTTACGGCGTCCTTATCGCGCACATAAGTGCCGGAAAGATATCCGTAGCTTTCCTCGAATCCGAGAATGTATCTGGTTTCTTCGCGTTTTTTTTCAAGTTTTGCTATTACGTCGCCGATATACTTAAATCCGGTCAAAACGTCGAAAATCTCGGCGTTGTAAGGTGCGGCGACTTTACGAACGAGGTCGGTGGTGACAATGGTTTTGACAATTACGGGGTGATCGGGCAAAGTGCCGTTTTCCTTCTTCATTGCAAGCAGATAATCGGTTAAAAGCACTCCCACTTCGTTGCCGGTTAAAAGAACGTATTTGCCGTCGTGGCGAACCGCGGTACCCACTCTGTCTGCGTCCGGGTCGGTTGCGATGAGAATATCCGAGCCGTTCTCCTCCGCCGTTTTGAGTCCGAGAGCAAGCGCTTCGGCTTTTTCGGGGTTGGGGTACGTACAGGTGGGGAAATTGCCGTCCGGATGGCACTGTTCGTCCACAAGTTTCAGTTCGCTTACCTTCATTCTTTTCAGCATTTCGGGAACAAGCTTATAGCCCGTTCCGTTAAGTGCGGAAT
>USKH01000198.1 GCA_900555125.1 uncultured Clostridium sp. | reverse complement strand
AAATCGTTGAAATATCTTCCGTCGTACCCCAGAATGGTTTTGTGCGTTCCTCCGTAATAAAGAACGTTTTCCTTGGGGCGATAAGTCACTTCATATCCGTACGGCGTGGAATTAACGCTTGTACTGCCGGCGGCATTTGATTGTCCGGCAATCATATACACGTCGGCGGTTTTAACGCTTTCTTCCGCTTTGACTTCGGCAACCGGCATATAAATTCCCGCTCCGCACAAGACGAAAACAGCTACAGCCGCGATAAGCGAAACTATTTTTCCCGATAATTTGTTGATTTTCATATCTTTTCCTCCGCTTGAATAACAAGTCGTTTGCAACTTTACAGCCATTGTTTGTGCCGATACTCCCGCTTGCGTTTTACGCGGCGGAATACCATTTTTGCGGCATGGTACGTTTGGCTTTGAACCATTCGGTTTCTTTGAGTTTTAACGAATTGTTTCCGAAAAACAATCTGGTTTCGTATCTGTTTTTTCCGGCTGCTTCGCCGTTATCGATCGCAAGAACGATGATGTTACCGTTCATGGACGTATATTTTTTCTCCTTAGCTTCGTCGGGAAGAAAATCGAGTGCGCCGAGAGTGGTTACGTACACTGCGTCGGTGTACTCGCTTACTCTGTCTATAAACGCTTGCGTGGGAAATTGATTTTCTTCTGTCTTTGTATATTCGGCATTACCCGCACAGCAGCAAACGCATACTATTTTTGGCTTTATTACGTCAAGAAGCGCGCCGGACGAAGATGTTTTGGACCCGTGATGCCCTGCTTTGAACAATTCGCACTGCGGCAAATCGTTAAGTTCGACCAGTTTTTCCTCCGCTTTTATTTTTCCTTCGTTTTCGAGATCTCCGGTGAACAGATAATTTTTACCGTCGTGCGTGAACAACAGACACACCGAATAATCGTTTTCGCTGCTCGCTTTGTTTTCGTAATAATAGTTATACAAAAAAGTCATAGTCGTGTTTTCGGCAAGGTTGTATACGCGCTTTGCTCCGTTTTGCTGCTTGTAACAATCCAGCGCGGTATAATGAACCGCTCCCGCCTGCACTTCGGCTTCGCGTTCGGAAACGTAACGCGAATAAAGCGCGCTTGTCGAATCGGTACGCGGAAAATCTATTATGGTTTTACATTCGTATTCGCGGAACAAACTCCGATTGTCTTTCGATCCGGCAAACCCTGCAATATGGTCTTCGTGAGCGTGCGTTGCGATAACGTATTCCAAAATATTATCCGTCACGAATTTATCAAGATAGGTTTTGATTGTGGGAATGCTGTTTGTCTTGCTGCCGGCATCAATCAAAATATCGTTTTTTCCTGCGCGCACGTAAATACAGTCGCCCGTATTTTTGTTGCCGAGCTCGAGAAAATGCACCGAAAAATCCCCGTCCGAAACAATTCGGACTGTGTTTTCGTCAAAAACGGACGAAGAAGTATTCCCGCCTTCCCCGTTTCCTTCTCCCGAACCGTTGCCCGGGTTATCAGCGTCCGACCGGAAATTCAATATGTAATTTATCGTTTGCATCGGAGTCATTCCGCGTGCAAACCAGCCCCAGGCAAACGTGGCTCCGACTGCTATTATAACCACCGCCACAACGACTATTATCGCCGTAGCGGACAGTTTTACCGATTGTTTTTTGTTTGATTTACGTTTAGCCATATTTTTTCCCTCGCATGCGATTATCAAAACTTTTAAGCAACTGCGGACGAAAAACTCCGCTTTAATATTATATCAAAATTTTACGTCATAGTAAAACGTTTTTACGGTCAATCGTTCTTTTTAATATAATTTAATAACTCGCCGAGAGCGTGAACATAGCCCGAAAGGCCTTCTCCTTTAATAACCGTGAACGCATATTCGGACACAAACGATCGTTTACGAAAATCTTCGCGTTCGGAAATATCGGTTATATGAACTTCGACGCACGGAAGCGAAGCGCACTTTAATGCGTCGAGTATGGCTATCGAAGTATGCGTATACGCTGCGGCGTTTAATATTATTCCGTCAAATTTTTTTCGCGATTTCTGAATTTTACCGACCAGTGCGCCTTCGTCGTTCGACTGATAAAAAGAAACTTTCACGCTCTTTTTTTTAGCCGCGCTTCTGACAAGCTTGACCAAATCGGTGTATGTTTCCTTTCCGTACAAACCGGGTTCTCGAATGCCGAGCATATTTATATTAGGCCCGTTGAGAACAAGTATTTCAGACTTTTTCAATTATAAAAATCCTCCGCTATTTTTTTTACGCAGGCAAAAAAATCGCCGTCGTTTTCTATCGTTTTATCGGCATATTCGCGATAAAGCGGCAAACGCACCCTTTCCATTTCGGCAATGGCGTTTTTATTTTTCGACAATGGTCTGCCACGCGTTGCAAGCGCGTCAGCCGGGCGTTCGAGATAATAAATCAGACCGTTTTGTTTGAGCGAATAATAGTTTTCGGCATCCAGAACGGCTCCGCCTCCCGTGGATATTACCGTTCCGTGAGCTTTTCCTAATTCGGCAAGCGTCTGTTTTTCCAGCGAACGAAAATGTTTTTCGCCGTATTTTTCAAATATTTCGGATACGGGACAACCGGCTTTTTCGACAATTGCGGCGTCGCTGTCGACATACTTTTTAATAAGTTTTTTCGCAACCGCTTTACCCACGCTGGTTTTACCGCTGCCGGGCATCCCTACGAGAATTATATTCTGAGTTTGCTTGAGAATTTTAGCGTATACGGAAGAGATGAGCTCGTCCGGCGATCGGCGTTTGATAAAAATATCCATAGCGAATTTTGCCTGTGCCACCAGCATTATAAGTCCGCCCGTGTATTTAATTCCGAGTTTTTTAGCGTCGAGCGCAAGTCTT
>USKH01000197.1 GCA_900555125.1 uncultured Clostridium sp. | reverse complement strand
CGCATTATCGGCGTTTATTACGAACAGCTCGATTTTATAATCGAAACGTATATCACGCGCTGGATAGGCTACGGTTTCGACGACAACACTCTCACGCTTATCGCAACGTACTGTTTCAAACGCGGCGTGCGAACGCTGGAAGGCATGAACGACGTTGTGGAAAAGTTTTACAAACAAGGGCTTATTTCCGCAGAAAGGATCGACCAGTTTATCGGCAAAAGCGTGGAAAACGACAACTTCATCAAGGCGTTTTTCGACGAGGCGGGCATTACTCGCAACGTTACCTCCCGTGACCGCGACAGCTACAAGGTGTGGACGTCTTCCTGGGGCATGACAAACGACCTTATCATGCTTGCGGCACAAAAAGCAAAGGGCAACGTAAGCCCCGTTTCGTACATGAACACGCTGCTTTCGGCGTGGTTCAAAGCCGGAATAAAGACCGTCGAAGAGGCAAAAGCATACAAGTTTGAAAAATCGACGACAACCGAAACCAAGGTGACCAAAACGTACACGAGCGATCAGCTTAACGCCATGTTCGATAATCTCGACTACGAGGATTTGTGATGAATTACGACAAAGCACTCAATTTTATAAAAACGCGAAGAGAACAGGATTTGATAGAAGCTCACCGCGAATATATGTCGCGGCTGGGCTCGGACAAAACGCTGTCCGAGTTTGACGAGCGTTATCGCCGCGCCGTACTGGACGACATAAAATCCGGCAGCGACGAAAAGGGCAAAAAAGCCGCGCGAGAGCTGTTAGGCGAGATAAAACGCCTTGGATTATACGAAAAATTTTATCCCGCCCCCCACTGCGACAAGTGCGGCGACACCGGCTTCGCGGACGGGAAAATATGCGACTGCGTAAAAGCCCTGTCGTTTAATTCGGATATGGTGGCGTTTCCTCTGCACGATTTTTCGCAGATAGATTATTCGTTGTTCGGTCAGCGCGACGGCGCGATATTCCGAAAAACCGCTTCGGACATGAAAATAGTTTTTGCCGACAAATTCCCATGCTCGAAAAAGAAAATTTTTTCCTTTCTCGGTACAAGCGGGACGGGCAAAACCTTTCTTGCATCGTGCTGCGTTGACGCCGTTCTCAAAAAAGGGCTGTCGGCTGTGTTCGTGACCGCATTCAGATTTGTTTCGGATATGACAAAGTATCACACAACCTTTTCGGACGAACGCGATTCGCTTATTCGTCCCTATCTCGACTGCGATCTTCTGGCAATCGACGACCTGGGAACCGAAGCGATATACAAAAACGTTACTATCGAATATCTTTATATGGTAATAAACGAGAGGCAGATTGCGGGCAAACACACGCTTATTACAAGCAATCTGTCCGTAAATCGGCTTGCGGAACGCTATGGAGAACGAATTGCAAGCCGCATACTGGACAAAAAAACCTGTTATGCGGCGGAGTTTTCCGGGAAAGATATTCGCGCGTACGAAATAGGTAAAAACAATTAAAATCGAAATCATATAAACAAATGACATAAAACGGCACTTTTCCCGCAATTAAAGAGTGCCGTTTTTTTAATACGCCGCAATTAAGCTTGACACACGCGCCTAAAACCACTATAATATACGGTGTGTATGCTTGCTTTGACATATAATTCGGTACGCGCGCACGCGTGCGAGCATGACTGAAACCATCAAAAAAATCAGCCCGCAACAAACAAAAATCGGACAACGGAGCATTTTCCCGTGAAAAAAAACAACAACAAAAATAAGAATACAAATCCCCTTACTTCGGAGCAATTCGGAGAAAGGCAGGCGAGAATAAATCTTGAACGAGCCGCAAGCGGCAAAAGCGGAAAAGTAATACCCTATTGGCTTATGTTCTTTTTGACTCTGCTTGCCGACGTTGCGCTGTGCATGCTGGCTTTCTGGTTTGCAGACGCTATTATGTACTATCGTCTCGACCCTTCTTACGGCTATGGCGTAAACCGCTGGCTGATAGTCATGCCTATATCGGTGCTTACCACCATTGCCATGCTGCTCATCTTCCGTTGCTACAGCACTGTGTGGAAATATGCGGGCAAAAACGACGTTCAGCGCTATATCGCGGCGTTCGTCTTTTCTCTTGCCACTATTTTCGTCTCCAAAATATTCCTTTACGAATTCATCGGCATCAATTATCTGGCACCCGTCATTTTGATGTACATACTTTTTTCGTTCTGCCTGTGCGGCAGCTGGCGTTTCCGCTACGGAATTATAAAAACCATTCTGTACTACAATAAATCGGGAAGAGGCAATCAACCGCAACTTAAACGCACGATAGTAATAGGCGCGGGCTACACGGGCGCGCTTATAATCACGAGATTTATGCAAAACCTGTCCGAGGGTTATCTCCCGGTGGCAGTACTTGACGACGACAAATCGAAACATCATTCCAAAATATGCGGCGTACCCATAGTGGGTCCCATCGACAGCGTAGCCGACGTTGCGGAAAAATATACGGCAGGCGCGATAGTTATTGCAATAATAAGCCTCAACAAATCGCAGTTACGCCACATTTACAACCTTTGCAAACCGCTTAATCTGCCCATAAAATTCGTGCCGGGCTATCTCGACGCAGGCGAATATTCGAGCGGCACCCTTTCCATTCAGGACATTAAAATCGAAAACCTTCTCGGCCGCGACGAATTCAAAGTGCGTCGCGAACTTATCGACTGCTCGGTAAAGGATAAAATCGTTATGGTTACCGGCGGTGCCGGTTCTATCGGAAGCGAACTGTGCAGACAGGTGCTTTCGTTCGGATGCAAACACCTGATAATTTTCGACATGCACGAAAACGGCATGTTCTTCCTCAACCAGGAATTCATGCAGAAATTCGGCCGCAGCAGATATACTCTTATAATCG
>USKH01000196.1 GCA_900555125.1 uncultured Clostridium sp. | reverse complement strand
GAATTGGTCATAATGGCGTTGAAGTTTTCAAAGCCCTTTGCCGTGACGACCGTAGCTTTTGTTATATCCGAATCGTTAAGCATCAAGCCTTCCGCTATATAGTGGTCGGTTCGGGTCTTGCTTAGTTCTTCTCCGCATTCGACGCACTTGGACACTGTGTACAACCCGTCGTCCAGAAGGACGGAGGCAGTTTCCGCTTTAGTGTTTTCGTCGTGAGTGTGCGTATTTGCGTTTTGCGGCGTGCAGGCGGCAAATGCCGTTGTGCAGGCAATAATTGCCAGGCACGTCAAAACGGCGGCAAACTTTTTATTCATCGTTTTTCTCCTTGATTTGTATGGATTTTTATATGTTTATTATACAACAAAATGCGCGCCTTGTCAATATCGGGAGACAATTTTTATGGTTGTAAACGCCAAAAACAGTGTTGTCTCTTTGAAAAACCGCAATCGGAGGTAAAACGAAAAACGGGAGAAAAACTCCCGTCGTCCGCCTTTAATTTATTCAACCGTTACCGATTTTGCAAGGTTACGCGGCTTATCTATATCGCAGCCCCGCATTTCGGCGGCATAATATCCCAGTAGTTGCAGTGCCGGAGCGGCAGCCAACGCGCTTATGTACTCGTCGCACGAGGGAAGTTTGATAACAAACGAACATTCTTCCGCCCAGCGCCCGTCGTCCGAATTCGTAACGGCGAAAACAACGCCGCCGCGCGTCTTTACTTCTTTTACGTTTGCAAGCATTTTTTCGTTAAGTCTGTCCGCCGTGGACAACGCTATCACCGGCACGCCCTCGCCGATAAGCGAAATGGTGCCGTGTTTAAGCTCGGCAGCGGCGTACGCTTCGGCGTGAATATAGGAAATTTCTTTCAGTTTAAGCGCGCCTTCGCAAGCAGTGGCAAAATCGCAGCATCTGCCGATAAAGTAGGCATGCTCGCGAGATGCGACGTATTTCGCCACCGAGAAAATTTTATCTCCGCCGCGTATGACTTCGCGCATGATATCGGGGACGGAAGAAAACTGTTTTCTATAATATTCCGCGACGCTTTGGTTGTCGGTCAGGCATAATCCCAGCTCGAAAAGCGCGGCAAGCTGAGTGGTGTAGCCCTTGGTCGTGGCAACCGCTATTTCGGTGCCCGCCTCGGTGAAGAACACGAAATCGCTTTCGCGCGCGATGGAGGAAAGTCGGGCGTTTACTATGCACAAAACGGGCGACGAGTGAGCCTTGGCTTCGCGAAGAGCGGCAAGAGTGTCGGCCGTTTCGCCGCTCTGGCTTATCACCACGGTAAGCGTTTCTCGGTCGGTTATCGCGCCCATATAGCGATATTCGCCCGCCGTGTGAGCTTCCACGGGAATGCGCGCAACTTTTTCTATGAAATATTTGCCGCCCAACCCCGCGTGATATGCCGAACCGCAACCCACAACGTCTATTTTCTTTGGCTTTGCTCCGAACGCTTGCCTTATAAACGCTTTCATTGCCGAAATATCGTCGGTTTTATTGAAAACTCGCTCTACGGCTTCCGGCTGCTGATAAATTTCTTTGAGCATAAAATGCGGGTATCCGTCTTTTTCCGAATCGCTTTCGGCGTTCTCGAAAAACATATACTCTGGTGTTTTTTTGTTCAGATTTTCGTCGAAAACATCTATTTCGTCTTTGTTTATGCGCACGACGTCGCCTTCGCCGGGAATAAGAACTTTATCGGTTTTACCGCCCAGTGCCGGTATATCGGAAGCCAACATATTAAAGCCGTCTCCCACACCCACTATTAATGGGGCGTCGCGGCGTACCGCGAAAATACAACCGGGAAGAAGAGGCGTTATTATGCCCAGCGCAAACGAGCCTCGCAGCATTTTCACCGTCGAAGAAATTGCGCGTAAAACGTCGCCACAGGCGAGATATTCGCGTTCGATGAGATTTACCACCACTTCCGAATCGGTTTCGGACGTGAAAAACACGTTGTTTTTTATAAGTTCGGCTTTCAGTACGGCGTAATTTTCTATTATGCCGTTATGAACAAGCGCAAAATTGCCGCCGTTTGAAATCATAGGGTGCGCGTTTTTGTCGGAAGGCGCGCCGTGTGTTGCCCATCGGGTATGCCCTATGCCTGTCGTTCCGGGCAAGAGCTTGCCGAACTGCGATTTTTCTTCCATGACGGAAACTCTGCCCTTGGCTTTTACCAAGTGTATTTTTCCGTCCGACAGAGTGGCTATTCCGCTGCTGTCGTAACCCCTGTATTCAAGTTTTTTAAGTCCCGAAAACAAAACGGGCGCAGCTTGTTCCCGTCCCGTAAAGCCTACTATTCCGCACATATTAAAATCAATCTCCGTTCCGTTAATTTGCTCGTTTTGCCTCTGTATATGTTTTCCGGACGGTGCTAAACGTTCCGGAAGAGAAGCAAGCGTGCTGTTCTTCCAGATAATTAAAGCACAAAGCCGCCGCCTTTGTCAATCGATATGGTTAATTATTTGACAAAAAAACGAAAAAACAATATAATATAGAGGCATATATTATTATGCGGAAACAGAAAAAGGAGTGCACCATGCCGGAAGCGTTTATACAAAATCTTCAGTCTGTCCTTACCGATTGGTTCGGTTATCCCTGGATAGCGGTCGTAATTCTCGCGATGATGCCGATAGTGGAAGCCCGCCTTGCCGTTCCCATGGCAACGACATGCGGATACAATGCGTGGCAATCGTTTTTAATAGGCTTTTTCGGATCCTCTCTGCCGGCACCCATTCTGCTGCTCGTGCTTATTCCTTTTATCAAATGGCTGGCAAAAACCAAACTTTTCCGAAAGCTTGGCGAAACGGTGTACGAAAAATTTCAAAAGAAATCGGAAGCCGTGGATAAAAATTCGTCCGATTTCAAAAAAATGCTCGGACTTTTTATTTTCGTCGCCATTCCGCTGCCGCTCACGGGCGTGTGG
>USKH01000195.1 GCA_900555125.1 uncultured Clostridium sp. | reverse complement strand
CGTAAATATCGAGTTTATGAATAATTACGAAGACGGAACCGCAAAAGGATACTATCGTTTCGACAGCGTGGACGACGGCGAAAAAATTCCCGTTCCGCCTGCTCCGGAAAGAGAAGGATATACTTTCGGCGGTTGGTATACCGAAGCCGAATGTGTAAACGAGTGGAATTTTGATACCGCGCCGCAGATTGCAGAAGGCGAACAGCTGCGCCTTTATGCCGGATGGGAAAAGGCAGCATAAACGACAAATAAAAAATATCTATATAAAATAAAAAGCCGTGCAGATAGACATTTCCGCGGCTTTTTGTCTATTGAAAAACCGTACTTTCGAGTTATAATGTAATTACAAAAAAACATCGGAGGTACAAAAATTATGAACACAGACAAAATTTATGCGGAAGCGATTGCAAACGAGTACGCACCCAAAAAGACGAGCAAAACGGTAGCACTCAAAAAACTGGATGCAAAGGCAAAACGCCCGTCGGAAATATTCGCGTATACGTTCGGCGTAGTATCGTCGCTTATTCTGGGCGTCGGAATGTGTCTGTCAATGAGCGTTATAGGTGGCGAAATGCTGCTTTCCCGTACGATCGGCATAATCGTGGGCGTTATCGGTATAGCCGGAGTGTCGATAAATTACCCGATTTATAAAAAAATCCGCGAAAACGGCAAAAAGAAGTACGCACAGGATATAATAAATCTGGCAAAAGTAATCAGCGACGAAGAATAATCCGTTCGGAAGGAGCATATGAACAAAAATCAGGGCAAATATTTTTATACGGCAAGACTTATGGACGAGGCGCTTTTGGATCTTTTACAGAAAAAGGACTACGAGTTTATTACCGTAAAGGAAGTATGCGAAAAGGCGGGAGTAAACCGTTCCACTTTCTATCTTCATTACGAGGGAATGGACGACCTGCTTAAAGAGAGCTATGAACTGATATGCAATCGTTTTTTTGATCAGTGCAAGCCTTTTGACGTAACGCGCGAGCAGGCGGAGAGAAACGCGAAGAGCGAAGGATTTTTGATAACGCCCGAATATCTCGTTCCATACCTGAATTTCGTCAGACAAAACCGAAAAGTGTATGTTCTCATTATGCAAAACGCCGCGCTATTCGGAGTTGACAAGACTTTTGAAAAAATGTACGGCGATATTTTTTCGCCCGTTTTGGAAAAATACGGCGTTCCGAGAAACAGACGGCAGTACGTTTTTGCCTACTATATGCGCGGTACGCTCGCGATAATCGAAACATGGGTAAAGGAAGATTGCCTGCTCGGTACGGACGAGGTCGTGTCGATAATAACCGATTGTTTGCCGCATGCGCCCGAGGGTAAAAAATGAACCGGAAAGTCAAAACGTTTTTCTCGGACGGAGCGTTTTCGGTTGTAGCCGCGCTCGGATTCTGCGTTTACAACGCCGTTTTAGGACTTAGCAAAAGCTATTCTTTCGCGATTTGCATGGCGATTTACTATTTTCTGCTTACCGCAATAAGGATAGGGATAGCGGCGGGCGCGATAATAACCCGAAAAAGCGGAGAAGAAAGCGCCGAAAAAACCGAAAAGCTGTGCGTTTGCTCTTCGTGTCTGCTCATTGCCCTGAATATCGCGCTTATCGCCCCGATAATAATGCTCGTACGGCAGGAGCGGAAATTCTCGCTCGGCATTATTCCCGCGATAACCACGGCGGCATACTGCACGTACAAAACGACGGCGGCTATCGTCCGCTACGTAAGAAAGGGCGAGCATTCGCCGCTTGACCGAACACGCAATTCAGTGGCACTCGTAGACGCCGCGACAAGCGTTCTTATATTGCAGAACACGCTTATCATGGCAACCGGCTCGGGCGGCAGCGGAGATATGCACATGCTTACGATTTACACGAGTTTTTTCATCTACGCTTTTATCGTTTTCGCTTCGGTAATGTTGCTCGTAAGACTCAAAAAAAACGACGCAAACGCCAAAAGTCAGTAGTAAAAACACTTTGATATCAAAAAAAAGCCCCGAACTTTTTGCGTCCGGAGCTTTTATCTTTTTCAAATTTAATACGCTCTTCCGAAGATGATACGCTTTTTGGCGGGTTTACCGCAGATTGCGCATTTGTCTCCGATGGGAGTCTGGTCGAAAGGCATGTTACGGGTGGTAACCTGCATTTCCTGTTTCAGCTTGTCCTCGCATTCGCGGCAACCGCACCACATACCCTCGGCAAAGTCACCATTGTCGACGGCTGCGCGGATTTCTTCCATATTTGAAACCTTGACGGTGTGCGTTTTGAGATGATTAAGTGCTTTGTCGTACATGTTCTGATTGATGTCGGCAAGAATGGCAGGTATTCTTTCGGCAACTTCCGATATGGAAAGCGTGAACTTTTCGCCCAGCTTATCGCGGCGGGAGTAAACAACCTCGCCTTTTTCGATGTCGCGCGGACCGATTTCGATACGCAGCGGAACGCCTTTCATTTCGTACTCGTTGAATTTCCATCCGGGCGAATTTTCGGTGTCGTCCAGTTTTACGCGGATGCCGGCATTTTTAACGCTTTCGTAAAGCTCCTTCGCTTTTTCGAGAACGCCTTCCTTGTGCATGGCAACAGGGATGATGACCGCCTGAACGGGCGCGACGTACGGAGGCAGGCACAAGCCGCGCTGATCGCCGTGCACCATTATAATAGCGCCGATAAGACGGGTGGACACGCCCCAGGAAGTCTGATAAGGGTGCTTTCTCCGTCGCTGTCGAGATAGGTTATGTCGAACGCCTCGGTGAAGTTGGTGCCGAAGTAGTGGGAGGTACCGCACTGTAAACTCTTGCCGTCGTGCATCATGGCTTCTATCGAATAGGTTTCTTTTGCCCCGGCAAACTTTTCTTTTTCCGACTTTCTGCCTTTCAGCATGGGGATAGCCAGTACGTTACGGCAGAATTCGTCGTATACTTCAAGCATACC
>USKH01000194.1 GCA_900555125.1 uncultured Clostridium sp. | reverse complement strand
TGAACGTCTTCGTTGATTTTGTAATATTTTAAAGAGTAATCGGATATTTGTTTAATTCCTGCTTCTGTAGCTTCCCTGTGAACAGACGTAAATTCCAACGATATATACAAGCCGCCGTTCGGAATATAAAAAAGATTTGTAACAGGCGTTTTTACATAGTATTTATCGCTGTTTAAAATGAGTTTATTGTCTGTTGCTTTTCCTTGAATCTCGCTGCCGTAGAAGTTAATTCCGTAAAGGTTAAATTCACCTGAATGTTTTCTCTTGTTGCCTATAGTATATCACTATGCAACCGAAATGTCCAATAAATTTATGTTATTTATATATATCGCATAAAAAATAAGACTGTTGCTTAATCTCCCGTAAATCGCGGATAGAGGAAGAATATTTTTGACGTTAAAAGCAACGCGTTTTTTCTTGCCTTTTTTCGCGATTGAGAGTATAATAATCAGTGAGGCAAAAAACAAAATTTTGTTTTTATGTCGGCAGACACGCAAATATAAAAGCTTGAAAAAGCAAGGACGAATACACATGAGTGAATGTACACACAATTGTTCGACGTGCGGCAGCGACTGCGCATCGCGTAAAAGCGAAAGCATGCTTGCGCCGCTCAATCAGTTAAGCAAAGTAAAAAAAGTAATAGGTATAGTCAGCGGCAAAGGCGGAGTGGGCAAATCCACCGTAACTTCGCTTCTGGCAGCTGCGACAAACAAGGCGGGCAAGCGCACCGCCGTTCTCGACGCCGATATAACAGGACCGTCCATTCCCAAAGCGTTCGGACTTACCAAAAAGGCGTACGGAACCGAGGACAACCTGCTCATTCCCGTAAAATCGGAGGGCGGAGTGCAGATCATGTCGGTAAACCTCGTTTTAGAAGACGAAACCAAGCCCGTAATCTGGCGCGGTCCCATTCTTGCCGGAGTTGTAAAGCAGTTCTGGAGCGAAACCGTATGGCAGGACGTAGACTTTATGTTTGTGGATATGCCTCCGGGAACGGGCGACGTGCCGCTCACGGTGTTCCAGAGTATTCCGCTCGACGGCATAGTAATTGTCACCACGCCGCAGGATCTCGTGTCTATGATAGTCGAAAAAGCCGTTAATATGGCAAAACTCATGAACATTCCCGTTCTTGCGCTTGTAGAGAACATGTCCTATTATCCCTGTCCGCATTGCGGCGAAAAACTCTATCCGTTCGGAAAGAGTAAATTAGAGGAAGAAGCCGCAAAAATCGGAGTCGACTGCACTGCTCGTATGCCCATAAATTCGCAGATCGCAGAGGCGTGCGATAGCGGCAAGGTCGAAAGCGTAAAAGAAGACGCGCTCGACCTCGTTCTTAACAAAATTTTCACGCTTAAATAATGAAGTTCACGTCGCTCAATACGCCCGAATTCATTGTTCGCGCACTCGAAACAAAAAATATTGCCGAATGCACCGAAATTCAGAAAGAAGTAATTCCGTTGCTTTCGGAAGATAAAGACGTAATAGGCCAGTCCAAAACGGGCAGCGGCAAAACTTTTGCGTACGCAATTCCTGCTGCCGAAAAGGTGGATACCGAAAGCGGCGACACGCAGATTCTGGTGGTTTGTCCCACGCGCGAGCTTGCCGCTCAGGTTGTAAACGAAATACGATTTTTAAATACTTTCCGTGAAGGCTGCAAGGTTGTACCCGTTTTCGGCGGAACCAATATGGCTCGGCAGGTAACTACGCTTAAAAAGAACGCCGAAATTGTCGTCGGAACGCCCGGAAGGCTGGTCGACCATTTAAAGCGCCGCACGCTCAAGCTCGAAAACCTGAAAATGCTCGTGCTGGACGAAGCCGACGAAATGCTGAAAATGGGTTTTAAGGAAGAAGTCGAAAAGATAATTTCCAAATGCCCCGATGACCGCGTTACCGCAATGTTCAGCGCAACAATGCCCGACGGCGTTAAAAAAATAGCCGAAAACTATATGCGCGCACCCGTCGTTGTCGAAATAGACGACGAAATCACCCGCTCGGTTGCTCAGTTTTACGTAAAAACCGGGCTTAAGGATAAGGATTCCACACTTAAAAAGCTGATAAAACGTTTTTCGCCCGAACGGGCCATGGTTTTTTGCAACACAAAACGCATGGTGGAAAAACTCTCCGCAAGCCTTTCGGCAATAGGCGTTCAGGCGCCATTCACGGCGATATGCCGCAAAAGGAGCGAAAAGCCGCGCTCGATAAATTGAAGTCGGGCGAAGTAAGCCTTATGATAGCCACCGACGTTGCGGCGAGAGGAATAGACGTCGAGGGCGTGGACATCGTGTTCAACTACGACGTTCCGCAAACCGCCGAATATTATGTTCACCGTATAGGCAGAACGGGCAGAGCGGACAAAAAAGGCGTTGCCTACACACTTATAAATACCGATTGGGGTATGAAATGCCTGTCTGGAATAGTTGACGCCACCGGTAACACCGTGGAAGAATTCTGCTTTGACGAAAAGCAGGAGAAAAAACAACGACGTGCGGCAAGCAGACAGGTCGAAAAATCGGCAAAAAAATACGCCGACGAGCATGCGAAACCGTCGTTTGTCCGCAGCGGAGAACGTCTGAAAGGCGAACGCGATTTCATCGAACAATCTGCGCGTAAAGATAAAAAACAATTCGAAAGTAAAAAATACGCCGACGTAAAAAAGTCGGGACCCGAAAAATACGCCGCAGGAAAAAAACGGGACAAGAAAGAGTATCCCGAAAAACAAACGGCAAAAAACTATAAAACAAAGAAAACAAGCGGTTATTCCGCAAAAAATTCAAACAAAGCCCGAAATACGAAGAGCAAAAAGCAAGGAGGCAATAATTATGGAAAACGTTAAAACTTTTCACGTCGAAGGAATGGCTTGCATGCATTGCGCAGCAAGAGTGGAAAAGGCGGTGGCGTCTCTCGGCGCAAAAGCCGCAGTCGATCTTACAAACAAAAAAGTTACCGTTACCGGCGACGCT
>USKH01000193.1 GCA_900555125.1 uncultured Clostridium sp. | reverse complement strand
CTCTTGTCGTTTTTTTCTTTTATGAACATATGATTACCGATTATATTATACAGTAAAACAATGTGTTTTTCAAGCATATTGACCTTTTTTGCAAAAAACATCGGAAAAACCGCTCTGTTTCAGGTTTTTTGTTTTATCGGTTTTCTTTTCCGGTCAGCTTGCAGCCCGGCTGTTTTGATTTTTTGTCTTTTTCACGTCTTTTTGACAAACGCTCGTCTTTTACATATTGCCTGTGCTCTTTTTTCAATTGTCTCAAGGTTTCTTTTTCGCCTTTTTCGGCAAGCAGAGTAAGCCACCGCAAAAGCGTTTTTGCGCTGGACGGGTGCATAAGCGCGCCGTCGTTTTTAATCAGAAAATATTCCAACGGCGCGGCATCGGTGTAATTTTTCCCTTTATAAACTTTGCTGGCCGCAATCCGGTCGCAAAAGCTTTCGAGAAGGTATCGCTCCGGCATCGGAACGGGAACATATTTTTTCTCTTTTGCAGAGTAGTCGTACCAGTACTCGAAGTGATGTTTGTTTCTTCCCTTGTGATGCAGCCACGCCTCCGAATATCCTTTTTCTTCACGTTCGAGAGAATTAGGGCTGCGCGTACCGACGTAGTATTTCGCACCCGTTTTAAGTTCGGTGAGGCTGTATTTGGACAAATCGTGCTTAAGCCCCTGCGCGCCTATTCCTACGCGAAAGCACAGGCGCATTACCATATGCCGGTGTCTTGTTATTGTTTTTAAATGAGCAAACAATTTCATGACAGCATTATACTATTACGTCGCCCGTTTGTCAATTAAATGAGCAGTTAAACGCCGCTGTACGCGTTGAATCCGCCGTCCACGGGCAGAATTACGCCGGTGATAAAGCCGCTTGCGTTGCGGTCGGCAAGAAACAACAACGCTCCGATAAGCTCGCTTGGCTCGCCGAATCTTTTCATGGGAGTTCCCGCAAGAATTTTTCCCGTTCGGGGCGTGGGGTTTCCGTCCTTATCGAACAGAAGGCTTCTGTTCTGATTGGTCACGAAAAAGCCGGGCGCGATTGCGTTTACGCGGATATCGCAAGGCGCGAAATGCACCGCAAGCCATTGCGTAAAGTTGCTTATCCCGGCTTTCGCAGCCGAATACGCGGGTATTTTGGTAAGCGGACGAAAAGCGTTCATGGACGAAATATTTATTATGTCGCCGCCCGTTTTTATCATGTCCGCGGCAAACACCTGCGTTACGAGAAAAGCCGAAGTTATGTTGAGGTCGAACACGAATTTAAGTCCGCTTTCGTCGAGATCGAAAAAGCTTTTGGTCTCCTCGGGAAGATCGGGCGTCATGTATTCGTTGTCGCAAGTGGCTTTCGGATTATTCCCGCCGGCGCCGTTTACGAGAAAATTCACGCTTCCCCACTTTTCGTTTATTTCTTTTTTTGCGGCGATAATCGACTGCTTGTCAAGGCAGTTTGTTTTTATCGCAAGCGCGTTTTTGCCTATTTTTGCGGCAACCTCTTTTGCCGCCTGCTCGTTTATGTCGAGAAGAGCGACGCGTGCGCCGCACTCTGCCATCGCAAAAGCGAACTCGCGCATCAGAACGCCGCCCGCTCCCGTGATTGCAACCACTTTATTGCTTAAATCCACTTTGAATGGTACCATTATTTATTCTCCTTTAAATCTTTTTCCACAGCCTCGAACAAGCCGGACAAATAGCACGCGCCCATAGCGCGGTCGAACAGTCCGTAGCCCGGTTTTGCGTTTTCACCCCACACGTTTCTGCCGTGATCGGGGCGCACGTAACCGTCGAAGCCGTTTTTCACCAGTGCTTTTACGATAGAATACACGTCTACGTTGCCGCAGGCAGTCATGTGTCCGTTTTCGTAAAAGTCGGTTTCGGACGTGAATTTGAGCTGGCGAAGATGCGCAAAATATATTCTTTTTGCGTACTTTGCAGTCATTGCCGGCAGATCGTTGAACGCTCCGGCGCCCAGACTTCCCGTGCAGAAAGTCATTCCGTTGTGCTTATCGGGGACTGCGGCAAACAGACGGTCGTAATCTTCTTCTCGTCCCACTATTCGCGGCAAGCCGAAAATATCCCACGGCGGATCGTCGGGATGAATAGCCATATCGACGTTTGCTTCGTCACACGCGGGCATAATCGCATTCAGGAAATATACGAGATTTTCAAAAAGCTTTTCGTGAGTCATTCCATCGTACTCACCGAGCAGCATTTTCAGTTCGCCGGGAGCATAGCTTTCGTCCCAGCCGGGAAGGCGAAGATTGTTTTTATCCAGTTTTTTGAAGTCTTCTTCACGGTACGCAAGCGAATCGGAGCCGTCTTCGTGCAAAAATTTAAGGTCGGTGCGAAACCAGTCGAACACAGGCATAAAGTTGTAGCAAATGCACTTTACGCCGACTTTTCCGCAGTTTATTATGTTCTTCTTATAGTTTTCGATATAGCGGTCGCGTGTGGGTTTACCCAGTTTTATGTCCTCGTGAACGGGAACGGACTCGATTACTTCCATCCCGAGCACGTTTTTGTTGCACAGGCTTTTAAGCCGCATCAGTTTGCCGATGTCCCATTCTTCGCCCACCGGAACGCCATACACAGCGGTTACCACGCCGCTCATGCCGGGTATCTGACGGATATAGGAAAGGGGAATACAGTCGGTTTCGCCGTACCAGCGAAAAGTCATTTTCATAATTTTATATTCTCCGTAAAAATTTCTTTACCTGTTTTTGCGGATTCGTACGCCGCAAGCACGGTTTTCATCGTGTCGAGGCAGCCGAGAAAATCGCACGAAACGGGTCGGTTTTCTTTCACCGCATCGTAAAAATCGGCTATAAGCATTTCGTGGCCGGCTCCCCACTCGGTTTTACCCGAAAGTCGCGCTTCTTTGCTTGCATCGGTTTCCTTTCCGTTTACAACCAATACGTCGCCGCGCGTCTGGACAATTCCGGCGTCCGTATAGAACGAAGTCGTTACGGGATAGCTGCCTCGTCCCCCTGTTGTTGCCGTA
>USKH01000192.1 GCA_900555125.1 uncultured Clostridium sp. | reverse complement strand
ACAATCAATATAAAAGCGTTCCTCTTTTGGGTACGATAAAGGCGTTTTTGTCGCAGCCCTTGATGTGAAAACCGTCGCTTTCGACATTGTCCGAAATGAGATATATGCGCTTGTCTTTCCACTCTCCGTCGCATTCCTTCGCAAAAAACCTGCTGGTTATCATATGTCCCGCCAGGAGGTCGTTTACATAAACGAGGGCTCCGTAGTAATTGCCGCTGCCGAACAGAGTTTTTAACGATGCCATGATTTTTCGGCACAGATAATCTTCCGAATACGTAAGAGCATGTCCTTCGCAATGCGGACATTTGTCAAGCAGTACGGTTGAAATTTCTCTTCCCTGCTTTTTGCGGGTGATTTCCACCAAGCCGAGCGACGTCATTTCCACCACTCTTGTTTTGGCGCGATCCCAAAACACCGCTTTTTTCAATTCGTTTAGCAGAAGCTCGCGGTTGTTTTCGTCCTGCATATCTATAAAGTCAACTATTATTATGCCTCCGATATTTCTCAGACGTATCTGACGGGCTATTTCTCGCGCCGCTTCCAGGTTGGTGTTGAACACGGTCATTTCATGATTTTCGCAACCGGAATATTTGGCTGTGTTTACGTCTATCACGGTAAGAGCCTCGGTGTAGCCGAATACAAGCGAGCCGCCCGACGGCAACATGACTTTGGGCGACAGAATGGCGTCAACCTGACTAAGCACGTTGAAATCGGCAAACATATCGGCAGACTTATCGTAAAAACGGATTTTTTCGGACAGTTTTGGTTGAGTTTCCTTTGCGCTTTCGGCAATTTTATTGCAAGTCTCGCGATCGTTGCATATTATCGCTTCGATATCGTCGTTAAACATGTCGCGTATCGAACGGTATATAAGATCGCCGTCGGCATAAATGAGCGAAATTCCCACTTTATTTTCATAGTCGTTTTTAATGCGCTGCCAAAGCGAGCAGAGGCGTTTGACCTCGCCGATTATTTCGCTTTTTTTAGCTTCTTTGCAAACAGTTCTGGCTATCAGTCCGCCGCCTTCCGGTTTGATTTTCGTGAGAAGCTGAGTAAGTTTATCGCGCGTAACTTCGTCGGTGATTTTGTTGGACACTCCGACAAAATCGATGGTTGGCGTCATTACCACAAATCTTCCGGGAAGCGATATGTTGGTAGTAAGCCGAGCCCCTTTCATCTGAACAGGCTCTTTTGTTGCCTGCACCATTACATAATCGCCTGCGTTTATACTAAGTTTACCCGGAATAACGCCTGCCTGCGACATTATCGAGCGGTGCGCCAATATTTCGTCAACCGACAAAAAGCCGTTCTTTCCTTCGCCGAAATCGACGAATGCCGATTGCAGACCAGACAGAATGTTGACGACCTTGCCCTTGTAGATATTACCGGTGACGCCCGTGGACCCGGCATATTCGACGTAGTACTCTTTCAGTTCGCCGCCGCTCATAAGAGCGACCGATACGATATACGATTGCACATCCACGAGAATATAAGACGATTTCATTTTATTACCGCATCATAAGTTAGTTTACGCACAAAAATAAATACGCTTAATTAGTATATCATAAAATTTTAACGAAATCAACTAAAAACGAGGTTTTTCCGCTTGTTTTAAGCTTTTTGTAACAAACAAGGTCACGAACAAAAACTTTTTCGGCGGGATATATATCCGAAGAGAGATCTCTTTCGGACAGCGCAATTCCGCTTTCGGCGACCATGAACACCGAATAATGTTCACTTCCGAGTTTTCTTTTGATTACGGCTATCGTCGTATTCTCGCTTACCACGAATGTTTTGACGGGCAAAGCTTTAAGTATTTTTTCGTTTCTGAACGCTGCAGCGTAAATTTTACGGTATGTTCCGGCATGTTTGCTTTCGATAAGCCCGGAAAAAACAAACCACACGGCAAAAGCGCAACTTATTCCGAACGAGCTTTTTATCGACAAAATAAATGCGACAAAAAGAAAAATCGCCGTAACGACAGACAAAAAGATTTTTACGACGTCGCCATGCTTAAACGTTCTCGTTGCGGCGCAGATCGCTCTGCCTCCGTCAAGCGGATATGCAGGCAAAAGATTAAAAAGACAAAGTCCGGCGTTTGCAAGCGCAAATTCGCAAGTATAAAAATAAACGTCGGGAAAAAACCACCATATTCCTGCAAGCGACAGCCACAAGCACGCGTTTACGAAAGGCCCCGCAAGCGCAATTATAATTTCGTCGCCCGGTTTCATTCCGACGCAATCGATACGCATAGCCGCGCCCATAACGCCTATATTCACGCTTTCGGGTGCGTAACCTCGTCTTTTCGCCGCAAGCGCATGTCCCGCTTCGTGAAAGACAAGCGCGCACAGATAACAAATAAAAGAGTAAATTTTGCCGGTGAAAGCGAAAAAGACGCCGTATGCGATTATTGCGGGCGATATTTTAATTTTCATTTATTCGGCAGAAAAAACACGTATCTTTTCGGATAAAACACCATTATCCCCTCCCCAAAGAAAATGCTCGCTACAAATTTCGCAATTATAAATATGCTCGAAACAACATACAACGCTTTGTTTTCGCGCCGCTCCGCAGTTTGCTCTGGCAATTCCGATTTCGTTTCCTTCCGGACAGAAACTTTCTTCATTCCGAAATACTTTTTCATACGCTATATTATTTTTTCAAAACTACAAATATACGCGCTAAATGTATTTTCCCGTACCTATAAAGCGTTTTGTACGGGCGCGAACGTTGAGTATAAATTCGCCGTCATCGGTGACGTCTACATACACGGTAAGATCTTCACGCGATAAATACATATAGTTGGTAAGTAGCTTATACATTTCCGCTTTCATTATTCTCAGACTGTTTTCTATATCCGCAATACGGCTGCGGCTTATCCTTCGCATGCGCTCTTCGGCATTTGGCTGTTGCATTATTTTTTTCTCCTTAAAGATGTTTTTTCAGCGCACGTTTGATTCCGCCGAATATCCCGCGGAATTCCTGAGTGCAGTCGTAT
>USKH01000191.1 GCA_900555125.1 uncultured Clostridium sp. | reverse complement strand
AGCGCGTCGCGTTGTTATATTTCGGGTTGTGCCGCCCGTTTATATAATGATATTGGCAACTATGCGGCGTTGTTATAGAAAAAAGAAACCTTATTGTATGGCCGCAAATAAAAAATAACGAACTGCGGATGAGGTTTCGGGGCGGATGGGGTCATCCGAGGCAAAAAATTTTTATATTTTTTATTATGGAGGTAAATATGGTAACAAAGGCAAAAAAAGCTTTGCTCGCGAGCCTTGCGGCATTTCTTTGCGTAATGCTTACGGTTTTCGGGCTTAGTATGTCTGTTTCATTGTCCGAAACGGCAAAAGCTGCAGACGAAACAACCACGGAAGTTGCAGAAGTAAACGGCGTTAAATTTGCAACTCTTGCGGAAGCAATTGCAGCGGCAAAAGACGGCGAAACGGTTAAACTTCTTGCGAATGCAACCGAGGACGTTGGAGTCGATAAGAACATTACGCTTGACCTTGGCGGCAAGACGTTGACGGGTACGAAAAAGGATCAGAAGGCTTCGTTGACCGTCGTTAAAGGTGCAACGGCAACCGTAAAGAACGGTACTATACTCGGCACCGCAAATGGCTATTACACAATTCAGAACAACGGAACGGCAACGTTTGAAAGTTTAAAAGCTACTGCGGGGAATACCGGTGCGTCCATGATCGACAACTGGGGAACGCTTACCATAAACAGCGGAGTATACTCCGGCGGACTGAATACTGTTAAGAGTGAAGAGGGTACAACTCTTACAATTACAGGTGGTAAATTTGTTTCGGACTATGCTCCAGCTTATAACGTTACAGGAACAATTCTTGTATATGGAACAACTACAATCAGCGGCGGTGAATTTATTCAAAATTCTACAAGCACAGCCGCAAGAGTTGTTGTTACTGGTTTGGTGGAAGGATATACTTCAATTACAAATGTAACAGGCGGATCATTTACAACCAAATCGTCTGGTAATATTTTCCATGGTCTCGGCAAGGCAACGTCTGACAACTTCAAAGTTTCCGGCGGTACCTTTAATAAATCGGTTTCCGAAGGATACTGTGCAAACGGATTTATTCCTACTAGGAACGCAGACGGAACCTACGGCGTTAAAGAAGGCAAATATGTAGCTAAAGTCGGAAGTAAAAATTATGAAACCCTTGCGGATGCTATAAGATTAGCGGCTAAAGGAAAAACCGTAACTCTTCTTGATAATATTGACGGTAATTTTGAAATATCGGATATTAAAAAAATCACGCTTGACCTTAACGGTTACACCATTAACGGCGGAATGGGTCCGGCAAAAGCTGCCATAACAAATTATGGCACTCTTACCATTACCGACAGCAGCGCGGCAAAGACCGGAACAATCAAACGTGACGATAGCGGAATCGTGGGCGAAACGTCTTACTATGTAATTCAAAACCGCGGCACGATGACGATCGAACAGGCAAACATTGTCAATAATTCGGGATACAGAGAGACTAATCCCAGCGGGTCGATGATTGGTTCGTCCTTGATTTGCAACGGTGACAATGATGAAGGGGCAAAACTTACCATAAACGGAGGCAGGCTTACGCAACTCAACTTTATTGCTGTAAAGAACGGCGCGAACGGAACACTTTTCGTAAACGGCGGCGAAATCACCTCGAATCAATCGGCAATTCAGAACTGGTACAATGCGACGATAACGGGCGGAACGATAAAGGGACAACTTTGGACTGACGCCTATAAAGCAGGAGAAAGCGTAGGTAACACCGTACTTGACGGAGACGTGCAATTCACCGGCGAAATCGTTATGGATATAACAGGTTCGATCAAACCCGAACTCACAATCAACGGCGGAAACCTTTCGGTAACAAATTGGATAATAACCACGGCATGCGCCGAATCGGGCGGAAAACCCGCAGTTAAGGGCGGAACGTTCTCGAGTGAAGTTAACAAAGATTACCTTGCCGACGGATTTGTTATTAACCAAAATGAAAATAAGACTTACGGAGTTAGAGAGGGCAGCGGCTTTGCAGGTGCGAACGTCGTTGTTACCGAAAGCCTTGCAATGAAAGTTACAATCGCTAACGGAACGGCAAGCAAATACGTTGTCGTAACCTATAAGGGTCTTGACGGTGTCGATAAGTCCGTTAAACTTGATACTCTTACCGACGGTTGCTATTTGTTTGATAAGATAATGCCTCAGATGATCGACGTTAAATTCTCGTTCGAACTTTACGACAAAAACGACGTAATGCTTGACAGAAAAGCAAACTACAGCGTGGTAGATTATCTCGCGGACATTATCAAAAGAGGTAAAGACAGCGCGGAATTCAGAAACGTTGCGGCAAGCCTTATCGAATACGCAAACAAAGCAATGGCTGTTAAAGGTCTTACAACTACCGTTGCTCCTACGTTTGTCGATAAAGACGGAAAAACCGTTACGCTTGATTACAATGCGTTTGTGGCTAAAAATAAGATTCCCGCAAAGGATACGCTCGGCGAGATTTCCGAAGGCAGCGGTAAGGTGATTTACAAAGCGAGAGTTGTATTCGACGACGCTTACACTTTGAAATTCTATACAAATGCGGGCGACGGCTATACTTACACACTTAGCAAAAACGGTAGTACCGAAGAAGAAGGCATTACATTCGATAAAAACGGCGAATTCACTATAAACGTTCTTGCTCAGGATATCACAACTCAATACGTTATAAAAGTTTACGGCGAGGACAAGACGAAGCCGATTCAGACAGTAACCTACGGTGTTTCGACTTACTGCATCAGAATGCAGGGAACTAAAACTCCTCAGGATGAATTGTATGTCGCAAGCTATTATTACGGTGTTGCCGTACAGCAATACGGAGCGCCGAATACTGCATCCGTACAGGGATAACGAGGTGGAATCATGAAAAAGAAATTTGAAAAAGCAGAGCTTGAAATAGTTGAAATCAACAATAACGATGTTTTGATGACGGATAGCGGTAACGGCGTTAATGACGTTATAAACGGCGTTGATGATAATTTCTTCAATTTTTAAAGCTAAACCGTG
>USKH01000190.1 GCA_900555125.1 uncultured Clostridium sp. | reverse complement strand
CTGGCAGAATTGAAGAAACGGTTGAAAAAGCAAAACGTGAAATCGAAGCTCAGATTAAAGAAGCGGGCGAAAATGCAACATTCGAAGCCGGCGTTTACGGCATTCATCCCGATCTTGTAAAGTTGCTCGGCAGATTGAAATTCCGTACCAGCTACGGACAGAACGTTTTGAAGCATTCGCTGGAAGTTTCGTTCCTTGCCGGTGTCATGGCATCCGAGCTCGGTGCCGACGTAACGCTTGCCAAGCGCGCGGGGCTTTTGCATGATATCGGTAAAGCGGTTGATCACGAAGTGGAAGGAACGCACGTTACAATCGGTGCCGATCTTGCAAAAAAATACAAAGAAAGTAAAGAAGTTATTCATTGTATCGCTGCTCACCACAACGATATCGAACCCAATTCTCTGGAAGCTATTATCGTTCAATGTGCCGACGCTATAAGCGGAAGCCGTCCGGGGGCGAGAAGAGAGTCTATCGAGAATTACGTTAAACGTCTCGAAAAGCTCGAAAGCATTGCCAACGGATATAAAGGCGTAGAAAAATCGTATGCTATTCAGGCAGGCAGAGAAATCAGAATTATCGTTAAACCGGAAGTGGTTGACGATGCAGGTACGGTATTCCTTGCAAAAGAAGTTGCTAAGCAGATCGAAAATGAAATGGAATATCCGGGACAAATCAAGGTGAACGTTGTTCGAGAACTTCGTAGCACCGAATATGCAAAATAGTTTACAAAATACCCTGTGGCAACATTTTGTTGCAGGGTATTTTTATAAGGAGAATGTACACTATGGCTCGTTCGTTAAATACAGCAAAAAATACTTTCAACGAATTAGAATACAAAAATTATCGACTCTATGGGCGTGAACGTTCTGCGCTGGAATTCGTAGAAGAAAAACAGCTTTGCGATATGTCGCTTTGGAGTGATTTTGTTGATGTGTTCAGGCGACATCCCGACAGTGAAGACCAATTCTGGCGTGGAGAATACTGGGGTAAAATGATGCGCGGTGCATGTATGACATATTCGTGTACCGGTACATATTCGCTTTACCGCATTATTACGGCAAGTATATACGATATGATTTCCACGCAGGATAAGTTTGGCAGAATTTCGTCGTACTCTGTCGGCAACGAATTTAAGGGCTGGGATATGTGGTGCCGCAAATACGTTATGCTTGGAATGGAATACTATATCGACATATGTAAAGATAAAAAACTTGTTGAAATCATAATATCCAGTTTGAAAAAACAAGCCGACTACATTGTTTCCAAAATAGGTGATGAACCAGGTAAAATAGATATTTTCGACACAACAGGCTGGTGGGGCGGACTGAATTCATGCTCGATTCTCGAGCCGTTTGTGCGGTTGTATAATCTTACAAACGAACAAAAATACCTTGATTTTGCCGAATACATTATTTCCAAAGGCTTTTGTAAAGGGATAAATTTAATTGAGACGTGTTATAACAAAACCATGTTTCCGTATGAATTTCCGTATACGAAAGCATACGAAATGATGTCATGTTTTGAGGGTTTGCTGGAATATTATCGTATTCGCGGCGGAGAAAAATATCTTATTGCAGTCAAAAACTTTGTCGATATGGTTGCCGATACCGACGTTTCTATTATAGGGTGTTGCGGTTGTACGCATGAACTATTCGATCATTCTGCGGTTATGCAGACCGAACCGGCTAAAGATTTTATCATGCAGGAAACGTGCGTCACGGTCACCTGGATGAAGCTTTGTTTCAATTTGTTAAAACTTACAGGCGAACAAAAATATGCTGCATTAATTGAAAAATCGGGCTATAATGCAATGCTAGGCTCGGTAAATTTTAACTTGAATGACTTAAAATTATGCATAAATCAAACCGAAAATCTCAATCACGGTGTTAAGTTCATATTTGATAGTTACAGCCCGCTTTATTATGACAGAAGAGGCAAAAAAATCGGCGGGTATATGGATTATAAACCTGATTATTTTTACGGGTGCTGCAATTGTATAGGCGCTGCCGGCATTGCGATTATGAATAAGTACGGGATATTGTCTACCTGCAACGGAGTGGTGATAAGTAATTTCCGCAGATCTCGTTTTGAAAACGATAGTGCCCTGATTGAACTTTGCGGTGATTTGAATAAAACGGGTTCATGTGAGATTAAAATTAAAAAATCGCCCGAAAACGGTTTTGATATTAAACTTTTAATTCCTGAGTGGTTGCAAAATACTGTTGTTTATTATAACGGAACAAATGAAGACAATTTGAACGGAACGATATATGAAAAACGCGTAAAATCCGGCGACGAGTTTAAAATTAAGGGTGCAGTTCCCATTAAAAAAGTAATCTTAAACGGTAAAATAGCTTTTGAAAAAGGCGCAATCGTATTGGCTCGCGACGAGGAGGCAGGGGAGAATTTTGAGATGCCGGTTCCGGAAAAATCTCGCCTTGCTGTATCTAAATGTAACGTTCCGTGTGAATATTGTTATACCGCGGAGTGCGATGGAAAAGAAATATATTTTATAGATTATGCATCTGCCGGACAAAATTATGACCGCGAGCCGTGCAGATTAACTGTTTGGTCAAATACTAAAAAATAGCTAATTTCAATAATTTAATGCAGTTTTTCTCAATTTTTAGTACTATGTCACACATAGTACTTGGTGGTGAATGATAAAATGAAATACGTTATTGACAATGATTTGCATATTCACAGTAAAATATCGCTGTGTTCCAACGATCCACAGCAAACAAATGAGCGAATACTAAACTATGCGATTGGTAACGGACTAAAAAACATATGTTTGACCGATCATTTTTGGGATGAAAAGGTTAAATGTGCCGATTTAATCGATTTTTATGTTAAACAGAATTATGAGCACGTTAAAGCCGGCAAGCCATTGCCGCAAACAGATGGAGTAAAGTTTCTGTTCGGATGTGAAACGGAATTGACTAAAAATCTGATTTTGGGTATTTCTCCCGAATGTTATGACTATTTCGATTTTATTATAATTCCCACAACACATTTTCACATGAAAGGCTTCACGATAGATGATA
>USKH01000189.1 GCA_900555125.1 uncultured Clostridium sp. | reverse complement strand
TAGGAAGCACCTCCTCAAGATTTTTGACTTACCCGAACAGTATATCACAAATTTACATTTAAATCAAGCGAATTTGCCGCATTTTTCTAAAATTCTTACATATAATTAAAACGACAGCCCGGAAAATGTGAAATTTTCTTCTTATTGCCTAAATTTGGTTGCTTTTTTTGTGCGGATATAGTAGAATTAGGTGTACATAGTTGTTTCGGGAGGTCTTATGAGCGTAAGCACGTCCAATGCATACGGCAGAATTACGGTAACTGAAGAAGCGATTGCGCAAGTTGCCGGCAGTTCGGCGTTAGAGTGCTACGGCATAGTAGACATGATTTCCAAACGCTTTACCGACAGTCTGTCGGACATGCTGAAAAAACAGAAAGTTTCCCGTGGCGTACGTGTATTTACTAACGGAGACAGAATTTATATTGATTTATATGTCGTAATTAAATACGGTCTTTCCATTGAAGCAGTATCGCAGTCACTTCGGCGCGCGGTAAAGTATAACGTGGAAAGATTTACAGGTATGGTCGTAGACGACATAAACGTAAACGTCGTAGGCGTTAGAGTTTAATTTTATCGGAGGTTTGTTAATGATTAAATCAGTTAACGGCGCAACTTTTCGAAGAATGGTCCTGAGCGGCTCCAAAACGCTCAGCGCAAATAAAGATTACGTGGACTCGCTTAACGTGTTCCCCGTTCCGGACGGAGACACCGGCACCAACATGTCGATGACTATCGCTTCGGCAGCAAGGGAAGTAAGCGAATGTTCAACCAATTCCATGGCGTCGCTGTGCGCGGCTTTTTCCAAGGGGGCTCTTAAAGGCGCTCGCGGAAACAGCGGAGTTATTACCAGTCAGATGGTAAAAGGAATTACGGACGTTTTGTCCGCAAAAGAAGAATTTACCGCAAAGGATTTTGCAAACGCTCTCGCAAAGGGAACCGAAGTTGCATATAAAGCGGTAACCAAACCCAAAGAAGGAACCATACTTTCGGTTGTGCGCGCCATGAGCGAAGCCGCAACTTCTATGAATAAAAGAAACGTCGATTTCAGCAACTTCCTTGCCAAGGTTATCGAAGCCGGTGAAGAAATGCTTAAAAAGACTCCCGAGATGTTGCCCGTTCTCAAAAAGGCAGGCGTCGTAGACGCAGGCGGACGAGGACTTCTCATTCTGTTCCAGGGCTTTAACGCAGTATTCTCGGACGACGAGGACGTTACGCTTACGTTTGACGACGCGGCAAGCCCCGAAGCCGACGCAAAATACAGCGAAGAAGCGCATTTCGATTACAACGACCTTGCGGAAATTCAGTTTGCTTACTGCACCGAATTTTTTATCGTAAATCTTTATAAAAAGACAACCGAAGCCGACATCGATCGTTTCCGCGAAATGCTTATGCAGATAGGCGATTGCGTTCTCGTTATCGGCGACCTTTCAATGGTTAAGGTGCATGTTCACTCCAATCAGCCCGGCGAAGTACTCACCGCTGCTCTCAAGCTCGGCGAACTCGACAGTCTGAAAATCGAAAACATGTTGCAGCAGAACAGAAAGCTCATCGGCAAGAAGAAAGTCGAACTCAAGCCTTACGGCATTGTATCGGTTTGTGCGGGCGAGGGAATTTCCGGTATATTCAAGGATCTCATGTGCGACAGCATTATCGAAGGCGGTCAGACCATGAATCCCAGCGCCGACGACATCGCAAAGGCTTGCGACAAGGTAAATGCGAAAGATATTTTCGTGTTCCCGAATAATAAAAACATAATTCTTGCAGCCGAACAGGCAAAAGCGCTCAGCAATCGTAAATTGCACATCATTCCCAGCCGCAGCGTACCGCAGGGCTTGGCTGCACTGCTTGCGTTCGATCCCGACGGAACTGTAGCTTCCAATGAGAAAGCCATGACCGAAGCTATGGACACCGTAAAGTCCGGAGCCGTAACGTATGCCGTCAGAAGCACGGAAATCGACAATCTCAAACTCAACGAAGGCGACATTATCGGAATGGATGCACACACGATAGTGTCCAAAGGAGACAGCGTTTCGGAAGTTGCTAAACAACTGGTAGAAAAGCTTGTCGACGACGACAGCAGCTGCATTTCGCTTTATTTCGGAAACAATGTAACCGAAGAAGAGGCAAATGCAATAGCCGCCGAGCTTTCCGAAGAGTATCCCGATTGCGACGTAGACTGCCATTTCGGCGGTCAGCCGTTGTATTACTATCTCGTATCTGTAGAATAATAAGCGGTTATCCACGAAAAAATCGAGGTTATCCACAGCTAAATGTGGATAACCTCGTGTTTTATACAAAAGAAAGAGGTAAAGATGAAACTCAGCGATATAAAAGGTTTGAAAGAAAAACGCATTGCTGAACTGGAAAAAGCCGGAATAATGACTCCGATGGACCTTATATCATGTTTTCCGGCAAAGTATGTAAACCTTTCAGATTTTACCGATTTTCAAACAGTTAAAGAGGGAGACGACGTTTTATTTTCGGTGGTATTCTCCGAAAAGCCCAAAACTTCTTATATTCGTAAAAACTTGTGTCTTGTAAAAGTCAAGTTTGAAATCGGCGGTAAAAACGTGTATTGCACGTGGTTTAATCAGAAGTTTTTCGCGTCGTCGATAGTTGTGGGCGAGCGATATTATATTATGGGGAAAGCTGCCTTAAACGGCAAGAGCGTGGAAATCAAAGCGCCCAAAGCAGTGCGCGAAAGTAAATGCAACGGGAATATTCTCGTAATTTATCGACCGGTTAAAAAGTTGTCGGGCAATATAATTGCTTCGGCAATCAGAAGCGCGCTCGAAAAAATACAAATAGTAAGCTTTATTCCCGAAGAAATTCGCGAGCGCTACTCTCTTATGCCGCTGTGGCAGGCGTACCGCGCCATTCATATGCCGACAAACATGTCCGAAACAGATAACGCCAAACGCAGCGTGAGTATCGAATATATGAATTATACTCTGTGCGTTTACAGTATTATAAACAAGCAGATGCAAGCGGTAAAGCCGTGGAAGTATATGCCCGAAAAAGAAAAAATGCGAAAAAAAATCGCCGGGCTTCCTTTTGAACTTACCTCCGC
>USKH01000188.1 GCA_900555125.1 uncultured Clostridium sp. | reverse complement strand
CGGGCACGCGGGCGAACCGAAAAGCTGTAAGAAAATATCCCGCCACCGACAGAGACGCGGGAAGAGGAAGAGAAAATAAAACCGAGTATTTGTACGAATACGGCATCCTTGGCAATATTACGAAAATTGCCGAGGATGGCAAAACATACGGCAGGGTAATATTATTATGATTATGACGGGAAACAGCGTTCTGTGTGCGAAATAGACGGATAAACAGGGAATCCGTTGCCTATAACTGCTACGATATGCTTGCAAATCGCGTCGTCGGATGATATAATATTAAATAAAGCAATTTTCACATTTGATAATCGCTTTTTTTGAGCGAGTATAAGATTTCGCAAAAGATTGTCGCGGCGCGACGATAAAAACTATTGCAAGAGAGGTGAAGAATGAAAAAGGTTGACTTTTGGAAATTGGCGGTAAACTCGCTTTTTGCCGGAATATGCATTGCTTTTGCCGCCTGTTTATTTTTGTACGGAATGTCGATATCGGAACAATCGGCACTCGAACGAGCTGTTTGCTCGTTGTTGTTCGGATTCGGATTGTATTTCGTAATCGTAAACGAATATAAACTATTTACCGGCATGGTTGCGTCTTTACCGGAAATGAAGCCGCGCGATTGGTATACGCTTGTCGTCGCCTATTTGTTCAATACGGTCGGTGCGCTTATAGTCGGCGTTTTATTTTTCGCAATGGGCAATGCTGTAAGCGACGCTATAGTAAAATACGCCGCAACGCTTACCGATACAAAACTGTCCAACAGTCTTGCGGGTAGTTTTATATCGTCGGTATTTTGCGGTATGATGATTACTTTTGCCGTCAAATCTCCGCAAAAAGCCGCGGTAAAGGGACTGTCGGCAACGCTGTGCGTTTTGTTCCCTGTAGTTTTGTTTGTTTATCTCGGACTTGAACATTGTATTGCAAATCAAGTGTATATTTTTCTGAGATTATTTGTCGATTGCGCCGTCGACGCGGGACGTTTGCTGTTGTTTGCGCTTTTAACTGCCGCCGGGAACGTGGTTGGCGGAATAATTGTTCCGTTGGCGGAAAAATGGCTTGGCAGGCGTGACGAAGTTACGGGAGAATAGCGGCGCGAAGTATATTGCCTGTTAGCGCTTGCAAGGAAAGTAAAAAAAATACGAACGCCCGTGTTTTTCGGATGTTCGTATTTCAAGAAAATGGTACCACCAAAGGGAATCGAACCCTTGTTTTCGGCGTGAGAGGCCAACGTCCTGACCGCTAGACTATGGTGGCAAAACATTCAACCACATTATAATACAATATTCTTTGATTTTTTGCAAGCGAAAGCGGGGCGTTTTTTGAAATTTTTTTGTTTTACGGCAAATTTTTGCGTTTGTGACCGACGTTATCGTTCCGGAATGTCCCCAAATCGTTGAGCTGCGCAAAAAATGCAGTATGGTTGACTAAAACCAACAAATGTGATACAATAATACTCAGAAAAATCGGAGGCGAAAAATGTTTCATATTCTGGTTGTGGACGATGATAAAAACGCGCGTTTTCTTCTGCGCGAACTGCTTTTAAGCGAGCATTACACGGTTACCGAGGCGGATAGCGGCGACACGGCGCTCGACGTCCTCGATCGAGAACACGTCGATCTCGTAATAGTGGACATCATGATGCCGAGAGTTAACGGCTATGAATTTACCGAAGAGCTACGGACGTTTGACGAAGAGCTGCCCGTTTTGATGGTTTCGGCAAAACAGCTGCCCGAGGACAGAAAAAAAGGTTTTATTTCGGGAATTGATGATTTTATGAGTAAACCGTTTGACAACGAGGAGCTTTTACTGCACGTAAAGGCGCTTCTTCGCCGCGCGAAAATCGAAAGCGAACGCAAAATAGTGGTGGGCGATGCCGTTCTGGATTACGACTCGTTTACCGTAAGTCGTCCGGGCGAGCAGATTGAGCTTCCGCAAAAGGAGTTTTTGTTGCTGTATAAATTGTTGTCGTACCCCGACAAGATTTTCACCCGATTGCAGCTTATGGACGAGATATGGGGCTTCGATTGCGACACCGTACCCGAAACGGTTACCGTGCATATAGGCAGGCTGAGAAAACGTTTTGAAAACTGGGAGCAATTTGAAATTCAGTCAATACGCGGATTGGGATATAAGGCGGTGAGAAAGGTATGAAAAAACCACCATATCAGAAAAAATTTACAGAAAAAAAGCAGGACAAAGCCAAGGATTCGCGAAAAGTAATAAAACAGGTGTATATTTTCAGCTTTGTCGCCGTAATGGTGTCGGTTGTAACGCTTGTTCTTGTCACCTGGTATGTGCTTATCGTGACGGGCGCGCTTTCGATGGAATACCTCACCGAATACGGCGGACTTTTCTTGACTTTGTTTATTTTTCTGGCGATCGGGCTTAGCGTAGGGCTGTCGGTTGTCGTCAGTAAATTTGTGCTGAAGCCCATAAACGTTATAATAAACGGAATGTCAAGGCTGTCCGACGGAGATTATTCGGTGCGCATTGCGCTTGGCGGTTACGAAGACATGAAAAATCTTGCCGAAAGCTTCAATAACCTTGCAGCCGAATTGGAAAATACCGAGATTTTGCGCCGGGACTTTATAAACGACTTTTCGCACGAGTTCAAAACGCCCATTATGTCCATAAGAGGTCTGGCGACAATGCTGCAAAAAGGCAACGTTCCGCCCGAAAAACAGAATGAATATCTGGAGGTTATCGCCGCCGAAAGCGACAGGCTTTGCTCGCTTGCCACAAACGTGCTCAACCTTACGAAAGTGGAAAATCAAAGCATTTTGTCAAACGTAACCAAGTTTAACCTGTCCGAACAGATCCGCGACTGCTTTTTGCTGCTCGAAAAAAAATGGATTGCCAAAAAGCTCGAACTTTCGGTGGACTTTGACGACGTGGAATATGTCGGCGACGAAGATCTTATGATGCAGGTATGGTACAACCTTTTGGACAACGCGGTAAAGTTTGCAAATGACGGCGGCGAATTGGGAGTTACGCTCGAAAAAACAGATTCGGGCGTACGAGTGTGCGTTTTTGACGAAGGTGCGGCGATCGCACCCGAAAATTACGAAAAAATATTCGGTAAATTTTACCAGCAGGACAGCTCGCACGCAGGTGAGGGCAACGGAATAGGACTGTCGGTAGTCAAGCATATAGTCGAATTGCACGGCGG
>USKH01000187.1 GCA_900555125.1 uncultured Clostridium sp. | reverse complement strand
ATCGTTGCCGTTAGTATTCCTTCCGCCGCGTCGTAAAAGTATGCGTTCTGCCCGAACGACGCAGACTCTGCGCCCGACAAAATAATCGTTTTAGAAATAATCTTTGCATATTTTTCGGCTTTTGCTTTGTATGCGAGTTGGTTCGGGTGTTCCTTGTATAAGTCCATATATTTGTTTACAAGGTTCAGCAAATTATTGCCGTTGGACTTCGTCGGATTACGCAGGTCTATTACGGATACGTTATACCCATACTCTTTCGCAACACCGCCATAGTTTCGCATAACATCGCCCTTGGTATCGGTAGATAAAAACGACATTCCGCTCGCGCAAGCGTACTCGATACACGGGTACAACCAATACGCCGTTTTGCCCACGCCTGCCGCGCCTATCATAAGCGCGTGGACGTCGCCCGTATCAACCATCGCTATAGTGTTTTTCTTCCCGCCCTTGCATCCGACGATTATCCCTTGCGGCAGTTCTTCTTCGGTTGTTTTTCTTCGATTAGTGCGCCTATAGGTCGGTTTTTCGCCATTTCGCGCCTGTTCGCGCCACTTATTCGGCGTAAACGGAATGTGCTTGTAAACCTTCTTTATCTCGCCTCGCGTAGCCCACCGCGCGGAGCCGTGCTGTCCGTCGCCTACCGTCTTGCTTTTGATGTTGTTCAACGTATAAACGTGCGCCAAAAGCGACACACCGCCGAGCGTAAATATCATCGCCGCTGCCGCTATTATGAGTATCGTAATTCCCGACATCCTTTCACCTCCATGTTTTGTAACGTTAATTGCTCTTTCGCCGTCAAAAGATCTTCGTTCCAATCTTTACCTTTCGGTATTTTTATATTGAACTCAACCTCGCTTTCTTTCAGTTTTTCCGCGATTCGGTATTCGGCGACTCGCCCCGCCCAGTCGTTGTCCAGACACAAATATACTTTCTTTATATTCGGGTTATCCTTCAGCATCTGAAACAACACTCTGTCGCCAACGCCGCAACAAGCCGCATAAGAATGTTCTTGCCAGCCGTCGCCCTTCATAGCAATGAAAGAAAGCATATCTATGGGCGCTTCGAATAAATAAATTTTTTCGCTTCGCCCCGCGTAATGAAACGAGTATTCGGGCGTACAACCGGGAGCGTTACCCTTGAACGTGGAATTCGCATAGGTAGTACGCAGATTAACGTGTTTCAGATTACCGTCCGTGTCGTACCCCATAAACGCAACATTCGCGTACTTCTTCGTTTCGCCTATAAGTTTCTTTTTGAAAAACGGTACGAGAACGTCTTTCGGTATCCCTCGCCGAACGTTCAGATACGCATAGGCTTTTCTCGGATCATTGGTGAGTTCGGGCGGTTCGAATTCCTTTTTCACTTTCTGTTTTGCCTGTTTCGGCTCGACTTGTTTTACCTCGCCCACACCGTCGCCGAGAATGAATTTCATCGCCTCGACGTAGGTTTTATCCATAAATTTCTGCACGAACGACACGGCGTTACCGCCTTTCTGCTCGTATTGGTGATACCAAAGATTGCCGCGTATCGTAACCCGTTCGCTGCCTTCGCCCCACTCGTATTCCGAACCGCTGCGTTTTAACCGTTCGCCTTGCCGTTCCAACATTTCCGCAATGTCCGCATTCCTTGCCGCTTCTTTTTCCTGCGGCGTGAAATATACAAACTCTGACATTTTTGCCTATCCCTCCTATTCTAATTTCAGCCCTTGCGCCTGCTTTTTCTCCGCTATTTTACGGCGAAGTTTTCTGTCCGTTCTTGCTATTTTTACATCGAGTTCCGCTTCCGTTTTTTCTTGCAATGCTTTAACTAAATATGCGAATAATCGACCTATAGCAAGATTTATGCTTTGTTTTTGAAACAATTCTCTTTGCATAAGCAACGCTCGAGCGTATTCGTTTCCGTTTGCCGCCGCGGACTTCAGATACTCCAACGCAGTTTCCGTATCTTTTGGAATATCGTTACCGAAAAGATATATTTTCCCGAGTTCGTATTCGGCGAAATCAAAGTCTTTTTCTGCCGAACGTTTAAGATAATAAATTGCCTTTTTAACGTCTTTCGGAAAGTTTTCACCGCGCAAATACTCTTTGCCGAGAACGAATTCTGCGTACTTATTACCGTGTTCCGCCGCTTTCAAGAGATATTTTTCAGCGTTTGCGACATCTTTCTCTATTTCTTCGCCTTGCAGATAAAGTTTACCGAGAACGTACTCCGCAGGCTCAAAATCTTTCTCCGCCTCGAGTTTCAAATATTCGACCGACTTTTGAGTGTTTTTACCGAAATTTTCCCCGCTTAAATACTCTTTGCCGAGCAAATACGCCGCGTATTTGTTTCCGCGACTTGCGGCGTTTAACAAATAATCTTCTGCCGAAATCGTATCTTTTTCTACCTCTTCGCCTTGCAAATAAAGCCTGCCGAGCGCGTATTCCGCGAACTCGTTTTCTTCCACCGCCGCTTGTTTAAACCATTCAACCGCTTTCACAATATCTTTCTCCACACCGTCGCCGCTTAAGAACATTTTGCCGAGTTTGTATTTCGCCACGGTAATGCCGCCGTTCGCTGCTTCCGTAAATAATTTGACGGCAAATTCAGAGTTGTAATTTTCGCCGTCTTTATCCATGCAAGCCTTTGCCCAATCGTAAAACTGCCACGCCGTTTTATGGTCCTTTCGCGGTTTCTTTTCACTTTTTTCTATTTCTTTATCCGTCGGTTCGGCGGGCGTTTCGTCTACCGTCGGAGTGTCCGAAAACGATAAATTCAACGCTTCCGTAATCACCGCGTTACGCACCGATTTGAATTCTTCGTTTGCTGATAGCGGCAATCTTTCGGGCATTTTATCTCTATACGTTTTCAATACGTTTTCGCGCTGTTCATACCATAATTCGTACAATTTTTGCAAGTCGTCATCCCGCATAAGTTCGTCTATAACACCGTTAACAAGGTTTTTGACCTCTTTCGGAAGATATCCGTAAACTTTCTTGCCCTTATGCTTTTGCAGTTTCTCGGCAAGCGTTTTCAGCATTAATTCAAGCGTTTCATTTTCGTATTTTTTATCGTTTATCCCGCGTAGGATTTCCGCTATTTTCTCTTTACTCTCGGCTCGCAGTTCATCTCGATATTCGGTCTGCTTTTCGTAAATTTCGTATAAATCGTTCTTAAAAATCTCATGCGCATAAGCGG
>USKH01000186.1 GCA_900555125.1 uncultured Clostridium sp. | reverse complement strand
CGGGTTCTTCGTCCGTTCCGGCTCACGTGGAAATGATGGGACTTATCGGTATGGGCAACAACCCGATGGTAGGCGCTTCGGTTGCCTGCGCGGTTGCTGTAGAAGAAGCAATGAAGGCGTAAGTAAATATAATTCGCGTATACAAAAAGACAAGCCGAAACGGCTTGTCTTTTTTGCTGTATTGCGGTTTATTGTGTTTTTACGCCGGTCTCGATTTGTCAACAAGGAAGTAGGGACGGGCTTTGTGCGACTCGTATTTGCCTGCAACCACGTCGTCCACGGTGAACGTAGTCATATATATTTCTCTGTCGGTCGTTCTGTTTCTGTCATAAATTACGTATATAGTGCCGTCGCTCGTGATAATGGTGTCGGGATATGAAACATAACTTCTTTGATCGATAAGCAGCTTATACTGCCAGCTTTTTCCGCCGTCAACCGAAAGATATGCGGTAAGCATAGTTCTCGTGGCTGCGTCGTGGAATACCATCAGCATTTTGCCGTCCGAAAGCAGATCTACCGTAAAGCGCGATTGCGGACCTTCGATGGAAGAGGCGCGTGCATGCGTCCAGGTATAACCGCCGTCGTAAGAGAAACTCTCGTACACATTGGTGCCTGCACTCGGGCGCATCAGCAGCCACAGCGAGCCGTCCGGTTTTTGAACCAGCGCGGGGTCGTCGAGGTTGTTTTTGCCTGAAGAGGTGTCAAGGCACTCTGCTTTTCCGCGAAAAGACCAGTTTTCTCCGCCGTCTACCGAGGCGTAAACGCGAGTGTAGTGCGGTTGCATCCAGTCGAACGCGGCGTATAACCATTCGGTTTTGCCGTTGCGATTTATAATTATCGGCTTGCTGCGCATATAGCCGTCCGTAAGTCTTTTCGGAGTGGACCATTCGGGAGCCGCGTCGTCGGGATTTTTGCATACCGAAGCCCACGTTCCCATTTTGCCGTCGAAATTGCCCGTTCCCGTGTGCTGAATCCAAAAAAGCCATAAATCACCGTTGGGGGCGGTCCACAGTTCGGGCTTGGTTACCTGTACCGCCTGGTCGGGGTGTACGACGGCAAGTGCTTTTTTCCAGGTTTTACAATCGTCGTCGCTGTAGTTTATTATGGCGTAGTTTCCGGTGCCCAGTTCGCGTTTTCCGCCTGTAAACCAGCCGCTCCATACTCTGCCGCCCGACGTTTTTTCAACGGTGGGGCAGCCCAGCCAGTTTTGTTTGTTGATGTCGTACAAATCGCCCGTGGGATTCAATATAACGTCTGCCGCGGTTGTAAGCGACGGCATAACGTAATAGTCGGATTGGCTATCCTGCGACGCGCCGAATATCAGATTGTATTTGCCGAAATGAATTTGCTCGCCGACGGCGACTTCTTTTTGATAGAGGCGATTATTGAACAACAGCCCCACTGCCGGGCGGAACGGCTTGTACTGCACGACTGTCCAGCCTGCCGCAATTACTTCCTTTTCAAGCGCTTCGTATGCTTTGGTGCCGCTCGGTATAAGGAGATAAGCTTTTCCTGCGCTCACGGCTTTGACGGTTGCGCCGGTAACGATGCCGTCAAGATAATAGGTCAGCCCGTCCAGAGCCGCAGGTATTCCGTTCATAGCGTAGTAGGTTCTGTCGGAGAACAAACGCATTTCGTTCTGCGCTTTCGCCGCTTTGGTTGTGTCGGCTGCGGTGGCAAACTTTGCAAGATTTTCGGACAGAGTAAGTTCGCCCGAAAAGACGGGAATGCCCCACTGAGCCCAGGTTATCACGTCGCCTTTTTCCACGTGCTTTTTGAGAAGGGCAAAGCCTTTGTACGTGTCGCTTAAGAATGCGCCTTTTTGCGTACTGTCGCCAAACAGATTGAGGTTTTCGGGGATAGTGTCGGTGACGTTGCTCCAACCGGCGGAGGTAAGACTGTTTACAAGACTTATGTTGCCCGCTTTACTTGTCAGCATGTACACAAAACCGCTTTTGGTTACGGTTGCGGAGTGCGTTTTGGAGCCGTAAGCGTTCTGAATGTAATTTTTGCCGGCAAGCCAGTAGGGCATATCGTAGAAAGTGTATTGCGCGCGATCGGTAAATACTTTTGCGGAAAGTGCCATATTCATCGCGTAATCGCCGGAAGAGGGTGCAAGTACTGCAAGATTTTCGTCTTTTTCAATGGGTTCGCCCGCTTCGAGATCGAGCTTTTGGTCGGACATTATAAGAACCGACCACCTGCCGAGTGTGAACGTTTCGCCGGGTTCGACGTATTTTTCAAATATGATATTATTTTTTAGCGACGCCGACCAGATATTCCAGTACTGGTGTTCGAGCATGGTGAAGTTGTATCCGTCTAAAACTTCCACCTGAGAAGCTTCGTGTCCGAAGTTGAGTGCTTCGCCGGTTATCGCGTACACCCAGCCGCTTTTTATTGCGGTCGCGGTATTTGGTCCGTTAATCGTCCAAAGAATGTAGGGATTGCCGATAAGCGATTTCGGCAAGCTTGTAAACGTGTAGTCGTTGCTGCTCCACACTTTCGAGCCTGTTTCAAGCGTGCCTATGCTTGCGTTGCCGGCGGGATTCAAAACATATTTATAGAGTTTTGCAAAGACGTCAATGCTTCGAGTGACCGGCGCCTGTGCGTCAAAACCGTTTTGCCAGACTCCGTTGTCGGTAAACCAACCCTCAAATATATACCCAGCTCCCAGAGCCGGCTCGTCGGGCATTTGTATATTCCCGTTTTCGTCTGCTTCGACGCTTGCATAAGTCTGTCCGTCTACAATGAAGTTAACGGTGAAAACCTTTCTTGAGATTTTAGCATAAACGCTAATGTTTTCGCTTACTACCGTATCCGAGGTGAAAGGAACGGAGAAGGCTTCGTCGGTAAACCAACCGTCGAAAACGTGGGTTTCATCTGTTTCAGGATTCTCCGGAAGAGTGACTTTGCCGTTTTGGTCTGAAGTTGCCGTTTTGTAGGCTTCGCCGCCTACAATGAAGTTAACGGTGAAAACTTTTCTTGAGATTTTAGCATAAACGTTGATATTCTCGTTTACTACCGTATCCGAGGTGAAGGGAACGGAGAAAGCTTCGTCGGTAAACCAACCGTCAAAAACATGTGTTTCATCTGTTTCGGGATTCTCCGGCAGAACAACTTTGCCGTTTTGGTCGGAAGTCGCCGTTTTGTAGGCTTCACCGTCTACAATGAAGTTAACGGTGAAAACTTTTCTTGAGATTTTAGCATAAACGTTGAT
>USKH01000185.1 GCA_900555125.1 uncultured Clostridium sp. | reverse complement strand
AGTGCGGTTTTTTCGTGGGAGCCGAGCAGCTAAAAAAGATGGCTCCGGACGAATATACCGTTCAGTCGCTGTCAAGTATGAAGGCTGTTAAAATATATCTCGGCGATCTTTCCGGAGGAAAGGTTCTCGACGTATGCGCGGCACCGGGCGGAAAATCGGTATATATAGCGCAGTCGGGAAGCTTTGCCGTTAGCGCTTGCGATATTCATGAACACCGCGTGGAGCTTATCAAAAAATACGCCGCGAGAATGAAAGAAAATCTGTTTGTCGTGCGAAACGACGCGGAAAAGGACAACGAACAATGGCACGACGCGTTTGACGTCGTGGTGTGCGACGTTCCGTGTAGCGGAATAGGCGTTATCCGCTCAAAGCCCGACGTGCTTTTAAATAGAAAAGAAGCTGATATTCCGGTGCTTGCGAGAAGTCAGAAAAAAATACTCGGAGTGAGTGCGGAATATGTAAAACCGGGCGGAAGGCTTTGCTATTCGACCTGCACCGTGCTTAAAGAAGAAAACGAAAAAGTCGTGGAAAGTTTTCTGGGAAATAATCCGGGTTTTGAATTGATTTCGGAAAAAACGATGCTGCCGCAAAACGACGGTTGCGACGGATTTTTCGTTGCCGTTATGAGGAGAAAAGTATGAAAAACGCTTTCGATATGACTCTTGCGGAGCTGAAAACCGACTTAACCGAAAACGGTTTTAAGCCGTTTCGCGCCGCGCAGGTCTATAAATGGATGACGAAATACACGCCTGTTTCCGAAATGAGCGATTTGTCCAATGCGGACAGGGAAAAATTGGCTGCGGCGTACGATTTTCAGCCGGTAAAAATCGCGGACAGATTGGTTTCCAAGGATAAATCCGTTAAATATATTTTCCTTCTTTCCGACGGAAACGTGATAGAAGGCGCGTTGATGAAACAGGGCTACGGAAACACGATATGCGTTTCCACGCAGGTGGGGTGTCGCATGGGTTGTGCGTTCTGCGCATCCGGCATCGGAGGCGTGGTTCGCAATCTCACGCCCGGTGAAATGCTTGCCGAAGTGCTTGCCGTAAACGCCGATCTCGGAAAAACCGAAGAAGGGCATCGAAACGTTACCAACATAGTGCTTATGGGTAGCGGAGAGCCGCTTGACAACTACGAAAACGTAACTAAGTTTTTGTCGCTCGTGTCTTGCCCGGACGGAATAAACATATCTCAGCGAAACATAACGCTTTCCACGTGCGGTCTTGCCGACAGAATACGCAAGCTTGCCGACGACGGCTTTTTGGTTAACATTACAATTTCTTTGCACGCCACAACCGACGAAATAAGAAAAACCATAATGCCCATCGCGTATAAATACTCGATAGACGAAATAATAGACGCCTGCAATTACTACGCCGAGAAAACAGGAAGGCGGACTTCGTTTGAATATACAATGATAAAGTCAAGCAATATGGGACATTTCGACGCTTTGCGCCTTACAGGCATTGCCAAAAGAGCCAAAGCGCATATAAATCTCATTATGCTTAATTACGTCAAGGAAAAGAACGTAAAAGGCTGTACGGAAGCCGAAGCTCAGAAGTTTTGCAAAAAACTTACCGATGCCGGCGTTAATGCCACGATAAGACGCTCCAAGGGCGGTGACGTGGGCGGTGCATGCGGACAGTTGAGAAGAAAATATATGGAGAACGCCCATGATTGATTTTTCGTTGCCGTACCGGGTTATTAAATCGGGAAATTTCAGGTTCGAAGTCGACACACCGGACGGCGTTATCGTCTGCCATTCGAGAAAGAAGGTAAAGCGTAGCAGCGACGTTCTCGTCGGCGATCTCGTCTATCTCGAACAGGCAGAGGACGACATTGCAATAAAGGCGGTAGAAAAACGTAAAAACAGCCTTATCCGCCCGGCTATTGCCAATGTTGATCAGATAGTAATGCTTGTCTCTCCTAAGCCCGAGCCCGATTTTTTTCTGATAGATAAGCTTATACTCAATTGCCACGCAAAAAAAATAGACTGTATTCTGTGTGTAAACAAAACGGATATAACCGATCTGACCGAAGAAATCGAAAGGCAGTATTCCCGCGCAGTGAAAGCCGTCGTCGGAATAAGCGCGAAATCGGGAAAAACAGATGATCTGTTACCTCTTCTCAAGGGGAAAATAACCTGCTTTGCAGGTCAGTCCGCGGTGGGGAAATCGTCGCTTTGCAATGCTTTGACGGGCAGTAAGTTTTTTGAAGTAGGCGAGCTGAGCGAAAAAATAATGCGTGGAAAAAATACCACCACTGCGGCTTCGCTCGTGCGTTTATCGGATAATACTTTTATAGTCGATACGCCCGGATTCAGCATGCTTGACGTGTTTGATATTTCCGCCGAAGAGCTTGATTTATATTACGACGAGTACGTCGAGCTTTCGGGTAAGTGCAAATATCACAGATGTACGCATATTGCCGAACCCGGTTGCGAAGTAAAAAGAAAAGTGGCGTCCGGCGAGCTTTCTTCGGAAAGATACGAAAGATATAAAACGCTGTTTGCGACGCTGAAAAACCAAAAGAAATATTAAGGAGAGCATAGACATGAAAACAATGATAGCCCCGTCCATACTCAGTGCGGACTTTTCAGAAATGGGTGCGGCAATAGAAAAGATCGAAAAAGCGGGAGCGGATTTGGTCCACTGCGACGTTATGGACGGCGTATTTGTTCCCAATATCACGTTCGGACCGAAAATGATCAAGGATATCCGCAAAAAAACGAAATTGCCGCTGGATGTTCATCTGATGATAGTGAAGCCCGAGCGTTATATAAGGCAGTTTGCCGAAGCCGGAGCGGATTACATTACCATACATTACGAAGCTACCGAAAAGTTATCCGAAACATTGGACGACATACGCGCACACGGCGTTAAAAGCGGGCTTGTGATAAATCCGGATACCGATGTCAATGTAATAAAGCCGTATTTGCCGAAATGCGATATGGTTCTTATTATGAGTGTTTTTCCCGGGTTCGGCGGTCAGAAATATATAGAAGGTTCTACCGAAAAACTGCAAGCGGCAAAGTGCCTTATCGAGCAGTCGGGCTATGATATCCGCCTTGAAATCGACGGCGGGATTACCGCAGCCAACGTGTCCGAAGCAATTTCTGCCGGGGCCGATACCATAGTTGCCGGAAGCGCGGTTTTCGGTGCCGAAGATACGGCGGCGGCAATAGCTTCGCTTAGAAAGTGATTAAAATAAGCGTAATATATTAATAT
>USKH01000184.1 GCA_900555125.1 uncultured Clostridium sp. | reverse complement strand
AACGTGTTATGAAAAGATAAAACAAGAAAAAGAAGATTGGCTTAAATCATTACATCTTGAAGAAGATAAAATTCATTAAAAAAAGAATAATTCTTTGAAACGATATGGCATGAGGTAAAAACGAAGGGACAACCTACAATTTAATAAGCGGAACTAATCCGCACGAAAGAAGATTACCGTTTAACGGTTGATTGAGATTCGTGCGGATTTTTTTATTCTTAGGCAAAAACAAGGAAGCGAGATTACAGAGAGAAACGGCGGAAGAAATAGACGCATTTTTGAAAAAACACGGGTATACGAAAGTTAAACTCATAGAAGAAGGATATAAGTCGCTGTTGGAGCAGTCGGGAGAAATAAATACCGACCTTGCGAAGATAATTGACGGCTACGACGATTTCTTTGATTTTGAGTTGCGCAAATTCGAGGAAGAGAAAAACAACAATAAAACGTAACAAAAACTAAAATATCGAACAGGAGGATTTTTGTGTTTATGGAGAGAGAACATAGTATCCATCCGGAGAGAGAACATAGTATCCGCACAATAAAGTTAAGGAGATTTGCAAAATAGAGAAACAAATAAGGTAACGGATAAAAATAAGGTAAGGGCAAGGAAAAACGAAACGCTGTATATCGTAAGCACGGAATCGATGCAAGGCGCACGAGAAACTGCTTACGAAATATTAGAGCGTTTGGTAATGAAGAAATTTACAAGTCTGACGGAAGAACGGCTTGGAGATGGTAAGTTACGAACTTGCTGTTTGGAATCTGACGGAGGTAAACAGATATGTTAGAATTACAAACGGCAAATTTATTGCAACGATACATATAAAAACGATCAGCAATCTTTATTTTATCGTATGCATCGAGCGGTACTTTCCTGGCGTTGTGCCCGTTTTAAGCTTGAAGCGGTGAATAAAATAACTAATGTTGTCATATCCGCAGTCGATAGCGATTTCCGTTATAGGCTGTTTTGTTTCTTTCAGCATTTTCTGCGCGTTAGAAAGTCTTACAGTTTCTATGTAGTCCACGGGAGTGATTCCCGTAATCGATTTAAAAAGATGTCCGAAGCGACTTTCGCTTAAATATACCGCCGAGGCGATCTCGCCTAATGTTAAATTTTCTGTGACGTGTTCATCGATATATTGTAATGCTTTCTGTATAGCCTCTGCCGAAGCTGCATATTTCTTTGTTTCGCGCCGTTCGATCTGTTTCGGCGCATAGGTTTTATACAAATATCCGATTAAGCCGTATGCCGCGCCTACAGCGTATAAATCGGATATTTTTTTTGTTTCGCTGTGTGCGCGCTTGATTTCATCGAAATATTTGCGTACTTCGGTATCGCGTATCACGTTTGGAAGCAAAATACCGCTGAATTCTTGCGTAACGGCAGAACTTATAATTATGCAACAAATATGCGCATTTTTAAAATCGGCGCAAGCGTGAATTTGAAACGGATTCGAAAGCACCATATCGCCCGCATTCATGTGAAACGTTTTATTCATGCAATAAAACTCTACGTTTTCAGCTTCATAAAAATACATAATTTCTATTTGCGGGTGGTAGTGCGGCGACATTCCCTGCGGGTTTTCGGAATAATGCACAAAGCATGGAAAGCCTTCTTTCAGAATAACATTGTGTTCGTAGACTGGCGTGACTTTATTATCCATAAATTCTCCTGTTCTAGCGGAATAATGATATTAATTAGCCGTATATTGATAGAAAATGCAATTTTTTTGTGATTTAATTATATTAAATCGACAGGGAAAAGTCAATAAAAACGGAGCGGTTTATGGAAAATGTATTTATGAAAAACGTAAAAGATTACGGGGCGGCGGGCGACGGTCTTACAAATGATACGGCGGCGATACAAAAAGCGATCAACGACGGGGGGATGGTCTATTTCCCTGCAGGCGTATACGTGACGGGGACACTTTATTTGAAAAGCAACGGCGGGTTGTGTCTCGACGCGGGTGCGGTAATACGAGGCAGTTTGCGGCGTTCCGATTATAACGCCGACGATTTTTGCAGACAAAACGAGGTGTTTACCGATGAATTTGTTACGGGCGCGCATCTGATAGTTGCCGTAGGGCAAAAAAACATTACGTTATGCGGCGCGGGCACGATTGACGGGCAGGGCAGGCACTGGGTAAACGAGAAAAAAGTTTGCAATTCCGACGGCGATTACGCTCCCGACCCCGAACGGCCGGGGCAAATGCTGTATTTCTGCGAATGCGAAAACGTGCGCGTAAAAAATCTGAATATCGTAAACGGGCCGTATTGGCATTTATTTTTTCACGGGTGTGAAAACGTGTTTTGCAACGGTTTGACGATTCAGGGCGACCGGACGCGCTGGACGAACGACGGAATCGACGTGGACTGTTGTGCGAACGTTAAGATTTCGGACTGCGCGATAGACGTAGGTGATGATGCGCTGACTTTGCGCGCGCATTATAAAAAGCTTGGCTCGCGCCGCGTTTGCGAGAAAGTAACGGTATCGAATTGCGTGCTGCGTTCGCACAGAGATTACGGAATTCGTCTGGGCGTGGGCGCGGGCACGGTACGCGATTGCGTATTTTCGAATCTTACGATAGAAGCTCCGAATCGCGGCGCGGTCGGCGCGATGTGTATGTGGAGTCCGGAGACGAGTTATGCCTCCACGATAGAGGGAATCAACGTAAACGGCGCGATTCTTCGGGGCAGGCATCCGATAGAAATTTTTGTTGCGCCCGCATTATGCTCGCCGCCGAACGAGTGTTCGATCGGAAATCTGCGCTTTTCGAATTTGCTGTTATATCCGACGGAAAAGTGTGTGCTGAAAGGCTTTTCCGGCAATCCGCTGAAAAACGTAACGATCGACGGCGTAACGGTGCATTGCGAAAATTTTTGCGAAGAAGCCGGGGAAATATTCGAAATCGCCGCTGCGGAAAACGTGCGATTAATCGGCGTAACGGCGCAAAGCAATGCGAAAAACAAAAATGTTTCGGCGAGAATTTCCGCCGCGAAAAATATAGAAATCAACGGTGAAAAATTCTTCGGCGACGCAACGGCGAATTTATAAAAAACGCGGCGATTACGAAAGATTACGGAAGCGCGGGAAAGGAGAGAAAAATGGTTAAAGAAAATACCCCGTTTGCAATCGGGTTCTGACAATATTACGAATTCGGGTGGTACGGCGCGGCGGAATCTTACCGGAAAGAACGGGACGGAATGCTCAGGCAAAATCAATGGCACGACCT
>USKH01000183.1 GCA_900555125.1 uncultured Clostridium sp. | reverse complement strand
ATGCTCATGTTTCCGCCGTTACGTTCGTCCCATCCCAGTCTGTAAAGATTGGAAGCGGTTTTGCAAAATTCCTGAATAAAATCGGCGTTTGCGGCTATTTTTCCTGTTATTCCTTTTATAACGTTTTTAAATTCCATATTAACCTCTCTCCAAAAGAACTTCTTTTTCGTATTTGTCAACATATTTCTGCCATTCTATGGGAGTGTCGGTGTAGACGAGATATTGCTCCCACACCGTTCCGAACGGCAGATCCTTTATTTTTTCGTCAAGCGCAAGCATGTGAGTAAAGTCACGCTCGTCCTGCATCTTTTTGAGAATTTTATGCGGCGTGAGCAGCGCGAACAAAAGCGCTTTCTGCACCGCTCTCGCGCCGATCACCCAGGCGGCGATACGATTTATGCTGGCATCAAAATAATCAAGCCCGATAAGGGTGCGATTAAGCGCGTCGCACGCCACTATTTCCTTGCATATTTCACGCACATCGTCGCTAAATGTGACAACGTGATCGCTGTCCCAGCGAACAGGGCGGGTTACGTGCAAAGCTACTTTGTCCGAGAAAAGCAACATGGAGGAAATTTTGTCGGCCACCTGTTCGGTGGGATGAAAATGACCGTTATCCAGCAGGCAGCACAGTCCGTTCTTTGCGGCGTAGTTGGTGTAAAACTCCGAACTACCTACCGTATAACTTTCCAGACCTATTCCGAACACTTTGCTTTCCACGCTGTCTACAAGACAATCGGGCGAGTACTTTATACTGTAAATGTCGTCGAGCGATTCTTTAAGGCGAGCGCGAGGTCCCAGTCTGTCGGCGGGGATTTCTTTTAATCCGTCGGGAATCCAGAGATTCATAAGACACGGGGATTTCTGCATTTTTCCCATTTCCGCCGCAATTTTACGGCAGGCTTTTACGTGGCGAACCCAAAACGCGCGTATTTCGGGATTGGGATGAGAAAGAGTCATTCCGTCCGCCGCGTTTTCATGACCGAAAAGAGTTGCGTTGAAATCCAGTTTTATGTTGCGCTGACGAGCGTAGTCTATCCACGAAGCAAAGTTGTCTATCGTAATTCCGTCTCTGTCGCAGCCGGTATCGTCCGAAATATAGCTTGCGTGAAGATTAAGTCTTTTTACACCCGGAATAAGCTTAAGCGCAAGGTCTATTCCCTCGGTAAGTTCTTTGAAATTGCGGGCGCGACCGGGATACGAACCGGTTGCCTGTATTCCGCCGCCCGTTCCTCCCGAACGGGACTCGAATCCGTGAACGTCGTCGCCCTGCCAGCATTGCAGCGAAATCGGGACGGTTGACAATTTTTTGATCGCTTCGCCGACATCGATTCCGTATTCGGCGTAACGCATGGCGGCGTATTCGTACAAATCTTTGTTTTCCATGGTTATTTCTCCGTTATACTAATGAATTTTTGATATTTTTCCTGCATTTCTGCATTATTCTCGGGTAAATATTCGGTAAGTTTACTGCTTTTGGCAACTATTTCGCGCGCTTTGTCTATGCCGTCGATTTCTCCGAGCGATATAAGCTGAACTATTGCGTTACCCATTGCGGTTGCCTCGATAGGTCCGGTTATGACAGGTATTCCGACTGCATTTGCCGTCATCCTGTTGAGAAGCCTGTCCTGAGTTCCGCCTCCCACTATGTGCAGCGTCGTATACTCTGTGCCGGTGAGCTGTTCGAGACGTTCGAGATTGCGTTTGTACGTAAGAGCAAGGCTGAGATATATTATGGCAAAACGTTCATCGTCGCTTTGGGCGGGTTTCTGCCCGGTTTTTGCAAGGTATTCGTCCACTCGGCAAAGCATAGGTCCTCTTGCGAGAAACATCGGGTCATCGGGGTTAATGAATTTATCTGTCTGCACGGCGGAGGCACGCGCCGAAATCTCCGGGAAACCGATATTTTCGCCTTTTTCGTTAAGCTCGCGGCGAGTTTCCTGCAAAAGAAACAAACCCATTATGTTTTTAAGAAGTCTGATTTTCCCGCCGTATCCTATTTCATTGGAAAAATTGTATTGCATTGCAAGTTTTCCGGTTTGAGGCGAAGAGGTTTCGGTTCCGAGCAGCGACCATGTGCCGCTCGAGATATAAGCAAATTTCTTTCCCGAAACCGGGACGGCTGCAACCGCGCTTGCCGTGTCGTGAGTGCATACGGCGACGACGGGTATTTTTTTATCTGTATAACCCGGTTTTAAGTATCCGTATTGTTCGCCCGGCATAATCATAGGCGGCAACATTTCGCGATCTATCGACGCGGCCTTTAGTATGCGGTCGTCGAAATCGCGTGTTTTTGCGTTAAGCATCGAGGTCGTGGAACAGTTTGTAAGCTCCGCTCGTTCGCTGCCGGTAAGATGCATGGCGAATAAATCGGGCATAAGCAGCATTTTCCCGCCTTTGTCGCGCCAACCGGGAAAAGTTTTGTCGAACACGCGGAATCGGTTGACAGTGTTAAAGTCCTGCCGTTGAATGCCGGATATCGAATACAACGTTTCAAACGGCATATAATTTTCGGTTTCCGCCGCTGCTCCCGTAATGCAATCGTCGCGATAATTTATCGGAGGCACGATTATTTCTCCGCCGCGGACTATTGCGGCGTCTACGCCCCAGGTGTCTATGCCTATAGCACACACCCCTTTACCGATGGCAGTCAAAACGCTTTGGTCTATTTTTTCAAACAGATAATCGACGTCCCAGCACCGCACCCGACCTATTGTTTTCGGAATATTCTGAAATCTGCTTATTTCTTCGCTTTCGAGTTTTTCGCCGTCGAACGTAAAGATTATCGCTCTGCCGCTCGAAAATCCGAAGTCAAAAGCAAGCACTTTTTTCAACAGAAATCACATCCTTTTTAATTATAGCACACAACCACGCGATTTGTCAAAGTTTTTGGACTTTTGTTGATTTCACGATTTGCTTACAGAAATAATATTTGTAGGGGGTATGTGATCTCCCACAAGAAGCACCTGTATGTTTTTCTTGCTGATCCCCTGTTCTCCCAAAGATCGCACCACTCCAAGCGTATTGTGATGATTACCGCCAACAATGGCAACGCTTATTGCATTCAAACGATTTTTATCGATGCTCACCAAAAATACCTCATCTAAAAAGCAGCCTTATCTCCTTGCAAAATATATCCATCGCAGCGCGCGGTCCACCGGGCCTCTGCGGCGTTTTTTCAGCTGCAGCGTTTGCACCGGCACAAATTTTTTTGCATATTGCTGCAAAAAGCCTTCCAGC
>USKH01000182.1 GCA_900555125.1 uncultured Clostridium sp. | reverse complement strand
CGGTCGAAAATGCAAATCAAACGCAACTTCGTACTTTTGCCGAACAGACGCTTGATAAACTGAGCGACGTCGATTTTACTCGTGGCGCAAGTTTTCTTATGGGTAGCGGAGCGTCGGGCAAAGTCGGCGCGTACCTTGCTTCGGAATGCGCAAAAAGAAAAATTGCGGTGAAAGCGTTTGCGGAAGATACTGAGGGCGAGAAAATCGTGAATCTGCTTCTATCAAGCGAAGTAAAACGAGAAAGCTTGTCGCTTTTTAAAAATTCGGCGGGAGTAGTTTTCGACTGCCTGTCGCCTGATAGATTCACCAAAAAACAACCGCGCGATTTCGTTTGCGCCGCAAAAACGTTGAACGATTGCACCGGCTGCATAAAAATTTCCGTTTTGTCGCCGTATGGATTGAATCCGGATACCGGTATCGCCGCAAAAACAGTAGTAAAAGCAGATAAAACGCTGTGTTTTTCTGCTGCCGTATCTGGGCTATTGCTGTCCGAAGGGCTTGACTATTCGGGCGAAATAATGACATGCGGACAATTGCCCGCAGTTGCGCTCGGACATATAACCGACGAAAATTACGCCGCTTTTCCGCCGCGAAAGAGAGTAAGTCACAAGGGGACATACGGAAAAATAGCGATAATCGGAGGGTCGGATACCATGCCGGGCGCGCCTCTAATGGCGTACGGCAGCGCGGTAGCCGCAAGCGTTTCGGGAGCGGGACTTGTCCGCCTTTGCGTGGGCGAGAACGAAAAATGCGCCTATAAGTCGCGCGTTCTGGAACAAACGCTGTTTTTCTTGCCGGAAAAGAACGGCTTTATCTGCTTTGATGAAGAAAAGCTGCGCGATCTTATCGCTTTTGCCGACGTTATCGTACTCGGACCGGGAATGGGGAACAACCCGTTTTTGCCCGAAATTACCGATTTTCTGTGTAAAAATTACACGAAAACGCTTATTCTCGACGCCGACGCGTTAAATGCCGTCGCAAAAAATCCGGGAGTGATATGCGGTCATGCCTGTAAACTTGTTTTAACTCCGCATATAGGCGAATTTGCCCGACTCGCACCCCAAATAAACCCGTATGACGTCAAAAAAGTCAAGGCGTTTGCAAAGAAAAACAAATGCGTGCTTGCGCTCAAATCCGCATGCACAGTGATAACCGACGGAAAGAGAATGTTTTTCAACACAAGCGGAACTCCCGCGCTTGCAAAAGGCGGCAGCGGAGACGTTCTGTCCGGTATAATAGCGGCATATGCGGCAATCTGCCCGCCACTCGAAGCCGCAGCAAAAGCGTGCTACCGTTTTGGAAAAACCGCCGAAAAAGTCGCTTGCCTGACGGGAGAACAATCTCTTCTCGCACGCGACGTAATAGCGGCGCTCGAAGAGGGTAGCCGCCGATAAATCCTGCAAAACAATAACTAAAAAAACCGAAAAATGACGTTCCGAAACAAATCGGAGCGTTTTTTTGACGTTAAAAGCATATATTTTTACATAATTTTACAAAATTCGGAAAAGAATAGTCGTATGCCGTAGTCGGCATTAAGGGGATAATTTATGAAGATAGAAATTTCGCTGAAAGAAGGAGTGTACGAAAAATTGACCGAATTTGCAAGCCTTAAGCATATGCCCGTGGAAAAGATAATAGCGCGGCTCGTGGAAAAGTTTGCGCCCGTCACGCATACAATGACAGTAGAAGAACTGGCGCTCGGCTACGTGTCGAGCGGCGAAGAAAATCTCGATTGGGCAAATCTGTAAGGAAATACGCAAATGACGGAAATTAAGCGCGGCGAATTGTATTATGCGGACCTGAGTCCCGTTATCGGGAGCGAGCAGGGCGGAGTGCGCCCCGTGCTGATAATACAAAACGACGTGGGAAACAAATATTCGCCGACTATAATCGTATGCGCCGTCACAAGCAGACTGACGAAAGCAAAACTTCCCACACATATCGAACTGCGCGAAGGCGAGTCGGGGCTTAAAAAGGCGTCGGTTGCGCTATTAGAACAACTCAGAACTTTGGATAAACGCCGTCTTAAAGAAAAAATAGGCTTTTTGTCAAACGAAAAAATGGAAAGAGTGGAACGCGCGCTTCTCATCTCACTCGGTTTTATCTGATTGCTTTTGCCTGCGGTTTCACGGTACAAGTCAATCGGCTAAAAAACAGAGAGCTTAGTATAAATGCGGATTTTGCGTTTCCGGTGAGGTCAACCAAAAATAAATAATAAAATTTTTTCGGAAAACGGCGTTATTTTTGTTGCAATTTGCGCCGTTTTGTTATACAATATATCGGTAAGCGGATGAAAATTCGTTTTTTTCACGCGTCGAGGTGTAGCGCAGGTGGTAGCGCGCATGGTTCGGGTCCATGAGGTCGTGAGTTCGAGTCTCGTCACCTCGACCAAATTAAAGGCTTTTTCCATTGGAAGAAGTCTTTTTTCTTTACTTTTTGCGCGATTTTATATAAAGTCGCTTTCAAAACCAAGCCATGAGGGAAGCGTTTCCGTTGTGAAAAAATAAGGGTCACAAAGAAAAAAGAAGGAGCGGAATGAAAAGAAAAAGCGTGTGGCATTTATATTCCGCGTAATAAAAGTTGCGTGAAATTATGAAAAACGTATTGAAATCGTTCCGAAACGGTGGTATAATATAGAAAAAACAAAAAGGAGCAAAAAATCATGAGAAAGAATTTCCCGGTAAATCCCTGGTTCTATCCGCTTCCGGTACTTATAATCGGAACGTACGACGAAAACGGTAAGCCCGACGCCATGAATGCGGCTTGGGGCGGGTTATACGACAGTGACCTTGTCGAAATTTGTTTGAGTTCCGGTCACAAAACCACCAAAAACATATTAAAGAAAAAAGCGTTCACGGTTGCTTTCGGAACGGCGGATACCGTTGCCGCATGCGATTACGTGGGTTTGGTTTCAGCCAATAACGTTGGCGATAAAATGCAAAGGTCGGGCTTTACCACGACGAAAAGCGCAGTTATCGACGCCCCGGTTATAAACGAACTTCCGCTTGCGCTCGAATGTAAACTTGAAAAAGTTACCGAAGACGGCAACGTTATCGGCAAAATAGTAAACATCTGCGCCGACGAGAGTATTCTGGACGAAAACGGCGAAATCGACTACAAAAAACTTCGACCTATCTCTTATGAACCCGTCAAAAACGAATACGTGGTTATGGGCGAATCGGTTGGAAAAGCGTTCTCCGAGGGCAAAAAATTAGAGTAAAAGGTTTTTGCTTGTATTTAGCGATG
>USKH01000181.1 GCA_900555125.1 uncultured Clostridium sp. | reverse complement strand
CCGCTTTTATTTTTTCACATTTAACGCTTTTAAACAATTTGCGCGCAAACTGTTCGCCGCTTTTGCGAAGAATAGCAAAAAACTGACCTTCTCCCACGCCGTGATGCGGATACACCCTTCTCATGTATTCGGGATTAAGTCCGTCAGTCTCTATTCCCTTAACCGAATACGGCAACACGCAATCGACTGGCGGCACAAGCTCGTATCCAAGCTCTTTTACAAGAAATTCAACCTGTTTTTCATTCTCTTCGGGCGCAAAAGTGCAAGTGGAATACACAAGTTTACCGCCCGGGCGCAGCATTTTATCTGCGGAAATAAGTATTTCTCTCTGACGCGCCGAGCAACCCAGCACGTTTTCTTCGCTCCAATTGAGTACGGCTTGCTGCTCCTTTCTCAGCATACCCTCGCCCGAACAAGGCACGTCGCAGATTACGGCGTCGAAATATCCGGGGAAATAATCTTTGAGTTTATCGGGAAAAGCACTGCACACGGCAACGTTTTTAAGCCCCATGCGAGCCACGTTCCCGGCAAGCGTGCGGGCGCGTTTGTCGTCCACTTCGTTTGAAATAAGTTCGCGCACTCTGCCCGCAGCCTGAATGGTTTTTCCGCCCGGCGCGGCGCATAAATCGAGTACAATGTCGGTTTTTTGCAGATTAGCGGCAATTACCGGCAGCATGGCTCCCGGCTCCTGAACGTACACCGCTCCTCCGTGATGAAAAGGCGTTTTGCCTATTTTCTCGTCCGAGCGCAAAATCAGGCAATCGTCCGAAAATCCGCTCTTTTCGAGATTAAGCCCCGAATAGCGGATAAAATCGTCCACGGATATTTTATCCGTGTTTACTTTAACCGCACGGACGGGCGGCATATCCAGCGAGCGAACGTAGTCGTCAAACTCGGCTCCCAGCAGATTTTGCATGCGGAGCGCGTATTTTTCGGGCAGAATCATGCGCGAACCTTTGCCGCGATTTCCGCAGCCGCACGGCATTTGCTTTCTATTTCGTCAAACTTGCCGTTGTCGATAAGCTTACTTTCCGCCATCCAGCTGCCTCCGCAAGCCGCGATTTTATTAAAAGAAAGATATTCCGAAAGGTTGTCCTCGTTTACGCCGCCCGTGGGCATAAATTCCACCGATCCGAAAGGTGCGGCAAGCGATTTTAGCGTTTTAAGCCCGCCGAATGCGCCCGCAGGGAAGAATTTTATCACTTTCGCGCCGCAATCGATTGCCTTCATTATCTCGTAAGGCGTCACGCAGCCGGGAATATACAATACGTTTTTTTGACGGCAGTAATCCGCAACGCTTTCGCTGAGTCCCGGGCTTACTATAAAGTCGGCTCCGGCGGCTACTGCGCGCTCTGCCTGCTCCGCATTTATGACCGTTCCCGCGCCCACGAGAATATCCGGCGAATACGCCTTCATTCTCTTTATTGCGTTTTCGGCGGCGGGCGTTCGGAAAGTGACTTCGGCAACCGGCAAACCTCCGTTTATAAGGCTTTCGGCAAGCTTTTCGGCGTTACCTTGGTCGTTAATCACTATAACCGGCACAACTTTTATCTTTTTAATTTTTTCGAGCGCGTTCACTTTACACTCTCCTTATTATCGTTTTACCGTTTTATTGTAGCACATTAAGGCAATTATGTCAACAAAGCGGGTTAAATCCACCACTTGAAAGTAAGCTCGCCCAAAGTTACGACTTCTTTTTTGTCGTAATCGAGCATGATTTCCACGTTTTTATAGTCTTCGGGCATAATCTGCGACATAAGCTCGCGGCAAGCTCCGCACGGCGGCATGGCTTTTCCGTCGCTGTTTACGGCAATCACGCGCCTGATTTTGCTTTCGCCGCACGTGATCATGTTGAAAATGGCGCTTCTCTCCGCGCATATGCCAAGAGTACAAGCGCAATCCACACACACTCCGGTGTAAATTTTACCCGATCGAGCTTCTATCGCGGCGGCAACTCCGCCCGCCTCCACTATCGAAGACACTTTGCGCGGACAAAGCACTTTTTTCGCCTCTTCATACAACCTATCCCAGATATTTTTCATAATACACCTTTAATTGAAATTAAACAAAAGCCCACTGCCTTATTAAAGGGCAAAGCGGGCTGTCGTTTTTTTGTTTATTTCGGCAAAAGTCGTAGTTATTACGCTTTATGCCAAGCGAAATTATTCGCCGACGTAGGGCAGAAGAGCCATATATCTTGCTCTCTTGATAGCGAGCGCGATATCTCTCTGATGTTCTGCGCAAGTGCCGGAAGCTCTGCGCGGAATGATTTTACCTTTTTCGGTGATGAATTTCTTGATTTTGTTTACGTCTTTATAATCGATGACGGCATTTTTATCGGTGCAGAACAGGCAAACCTTTTTCTTGGGTGCGCGACGCACTTTTTTGCTCTTGTCATCCGTTTCTGCGGGCTTAACCGCAGCGGTTGCAGTTTTCTTTTCCATAATTTAATATACCTCTTGATTTTTTAGAACGGGAAATCGTCTTCGTCGGTCTCGATGGGTTTAAGCTCGGACACTTTCTTGTTGCCACCGCGATTCTGAGCGGGAGCAGCGGGAACGGATTCGTCACCCGATTGAGCGGCGCGCGAACCGATAAATTCGACGTCGTCGGCTACGATTTCGGTGGAATAACGCTTACTTCCGTCGTTACCCTCGTAAGTTCTGGTCTGGAGCTGACCGCACACGCAGACTTTGCTTCCCTTTTGGAGATACTTACCGCAGTTGTCCGCAAGACCTCTCCATGTAACGATATTGATAAAATCGGCTTCACGCTCGCCGTTCGCATTGGAATACGTACGGTTTACGGCGATGGAGAAACGGCAATACGAAATGCCGCTGCTTGTAGACCCCATTTCGGGATCGCGGGTAAGATTTCCTACAAAAATACATTTGTTCATTGATTTTTCTCCCGTGTGTCGGCTGCTTATTTCTTAACGACCATGTATCTCATAACTTCGTCGGCGATACGCATCTGTCTTTCCAGTTCCTGGGGAAAGTCGGGTTTTGCCGAGAAAGTCATCAGAACGTAGTAGCCTTCGCTCTTGTAATCGATGGGATAGGCAAGCTTTCTGTCGCCCCATTTGTCAACGCTTTCGACTTCTCCGCCGTACTCTTTTACGAGTGCGGAGTATTTTTCGATAAGTGCGTCTTTCTGAGCGTCTTCCACCTTGCAATCAAGGATATACAAAACCTCGTACTTGTTCATAATACTTTTACCTCCTTGTGGTCTTTTTTTTCGTCTCTTCCCGGACCGGAAAGAGA
>USKH01000180.1 GCA_900555125.1 uncultured Clostridium sp. | reverse complement strand
TCTCTTCAATAAAATATTCAAATCTCGCCTTTTTGTTGGTGGCAATTACGTTTCCTTCCATTGATGTTTCCTTATAAGGTAGTTGATTTATGCGGCGGGAGCAAGCCCCCGCCCTACAAATACGGCATCAGACACTTTAGCGTTCTCGAAATTTGTCAAAGAGTGGTGCAGACTCGGGCAACCGGTGATTTTACGCGGCAGAAGCATAGCTCCAACGAGCGAAAAGAATGATGCAGATTTTTGCAACTGGCGCAGACGCGAGACGTGAGCGTACAACTTGTACGTGACCGTCGAGCGGAAAGCATGTAGCGGAAAGATGCGTTATTATTTGCGCTCGATTATTTGCCGACGCAAAAACGCGAAAATATCTCTCCCACAATCTCATTGCTGCTCGTGATACCGGTAATGCTGCCGAGAGCGCGGTAAACGCCCATCAGGTCGTCGCCGATAAGGTCGGGGGGCAGACAATCGTCTATGGCGGCAAGAGCGCGCGTGGCGGCGGAAAGCGCGTTCGTGACGGCTTGCAAATGACGAAGGTTGTTAATTGTTCCCAGCCCCGAAGCCGAAAGAGAGAGTGCTTTTTCGTACAGAACAGATTTCAGATTTTCCAATCCTTCGCCGGTGAGCGCGCTTATATTGACTGCAAAAGAACGCGTACCTTTTTGTAAATCGCTTTTATTTTCGACAAACAATGCTCGTTTATCGTCCGGGCAGAGAAATTCTCCGTCCGGGGCGGCAACCGACAAAACGATATCGGCCCCGTTCATAACGTCAATCGAACGCTTTACTCCCATTTGCTCCACGGCGTCGGATGCGTCGCGAACGCCTGCGGTATCTACAAGAACAAAGCGTATATCGCCAAGAAGAAAACTCTCTTCGACGTAATCGCGCGTGGTGCCGGCAACGTCGCTTACTATACTGCGTTCATACCCGAGTAAGCGATTGAGAAGCATGCTTTTGCCTGCGTTAGGCTGCCCCACTATCGCGACTTTGACGCCGGAACGCATGATTTTTCCCGAATCGTATGTGTTTTTAAGCGCGTTAAGCTTGTCTATGAGCGAAACGACCGAACCGCGTATCGCGCCTGCGGTCATCTCCTCGACGTCCTCCTCGGGATAGTCGATCGCCGCTTCGGTCTGAGCTATCAGCGACGTGACTTCCTTCTGAAGCGCGCCTATTTTTGCGGACAACGCACCTCCGAGCTGCTCGAACGCGCTTCTTGCTTCGGCTTCGGACTGGGCGTTTATGAGGTCGATTACCGCTTCGGACTCGGTTAAATCCATTTTGCCGTTTTCAAACGCGCGGCGCGTGTATTCGCCGCGCTGAGCCATAACCGCTCCCGCGGACAGAAAATACTCTATTATGCCTCGGCACACGGCGACCGAACCGTGGCAGTTTATTTCCACCATGTCCTCGCCCGTATACGAATGCGGAGCGCGGAAATAAACGCACATGCAGTCGTCGCGGATTTTGCCGGTGTCCAGCCGTCCGTAATACATATATCTCGGCTTGACTTCGCCATTAAAGCCCGAAAAAACCTCTTTTACGAGCGGTAAAGCCTGCTCGCCGCTTAATCTTATTATCGCAATCGCCGATGCCGTAGAAGGCGTAGACTGCGCTACTATCGTGCTCATTATCCGCCCCTTAATCAGTTTCCGAACGGATCGCCGTGGTTGTTGTCGGCATAACCGCCGTCGTTCTTTTTGACCTCGGTGGCTTCTCCCACGTAAGTAACCGTGCTGTCGGAAGAGCCGTTATCGGCAAACGGGTCGCCGTGAGCCACATCGGCAAAACCGCTTTCGTGAGTATGTCGCAAATCCTTCTCCACGTCGTCGAGATAACTTCTTCTGGCGTCTTCGTAGTACACCGCGTATAAAGCCTGCTCGAATACACCGAAATAGGCGGAGAAAGCAATGCTTGCACAACCACTGATACTTCCCATTATTATAGCGAGAGCAAGACTATTTGATATGACAAGAATAACGCTATTTTGCAGGAAAATAGATAGAACAAACATTACCAAGTTAACCAATAAATTAACAGCTACATTTATCACACTTTGTCCTACGCTACTTAGTGCCGACAGCATCAGCATATAAAGGAAATATCTGCCTTTTCTGCCGTTAGTAACCTTGCAGCTGTGTTTTATACATTCGAGCGACGACCACTCGGGATGATCGTATTTAATATAGAACGCCTGCGAATACTGAATAGTCTTGATAATTCCGGGAACGAAAAACAGCAAAAACCAGGGAATAAGCTTCAATATCATCAAAAGAGTGAGCGGAACGCTTTTCCAGGCAAACTTCATCGCCTCGCCCAGCGTCATATCGCGCTCGCGTACTACGTTTAAGAAATACGCCGACATCGGCAAGGTAAAAAACATACTAAAAAGTGATACTATAGACACTGCACAACATAATGGAGAAATAAGAAGCAATGTTCGTTGCATAATATTCTGGTCTATTTGCAGTTTTATAATCTCTTCTTCAGATAACAACCCCCAAAAATACATAACAAAAGTGCTAAGATCACAACCCGTTTTTGTTTCAATAATCAACTGAGTTGTAATTTGAAGTGCCGTTACGATAATAGACGGAATAAGAAAGACCAGCATTGCAAGCGCGTACTTATTCCACTTTTTGTTAATTCTGCGCATCGATATGGCAAAAGTTTGCCCGATTGACATCATAGTTATTTACCTCCGAAGGGAAATTTTTAAAATAACCCGTAAAATACATTATACCATAACTCCGACCTTTTGTCAACGGCGGACATCAAAGAGGAGCTTTTCTGGGCAGATTTTTACCGCGCGGGTATTTCTTATCTGTTTTCCGCGTTTTTTCGACAACGACGAACGCGCGAACGGTGTTCTCGTCCAGGCGAATTTTATCCACGGACAGCAGTTTTCCGCCCAGCGTTTTAATCGCGTTTTCGGCAGCAGTCACTTCTTCCGCGCAATCTTCTGCTTTATAAGCGACGAACTTTCCGCCGACCCGCACAAACGGCAAACAGTATTCCGCAAGAATATTCAAAGAAGCCACCGCGCGCGACAGCACGACGTCGTAGTAATCGCGCTCTTTAAGGTCCTCGGCGCGGGCGTGAATAGTCTGCACGTATTGCAGTCCGAGAGCGGCTACTACTTCGTTTAAAAAGCCTATCCTCTTTTGCAGACTGTCGTTCAGCGTGAGCCTGACGTCCGGACGCGCGATTTTAACCGGAAGCGACGGAAAACCCGCTCCCGTTCCCACGTCTAAAACGGTTGCGTTTTGCGGAACGTAACGCTCGC
>USKH01000179.1 GCA_900555125.1 uncultured Clostridium sp. | reverse complement strand
ATGCTTTACGTAAAAGTAAGTGATATATTGTAAACAGGATAATTTTGTTTGTGTTATACTAATGACCTTATACCGTAGGGCGGGGGCTTGCTCCCGCCGCTACGCCGATACAAAACGCCGGCAATTACAATCCCTCAGACGCCTGACGGCACCAGCTCCCTCTTCTCAAGGGCGCCTTTAAATTAGGTATATTTGTGCGAGAGCAAAGGTATTTTTCGATTTGTAGGGGAGGGGTTCCCCCTCCCCTCATTTTATTTTATTTTTTGCGGGCGAACACAGTTCGCCCCTACCATACTCTATTTCTTCGTACTAACCCGTAGGGGAGACCTGAGGTCTCCCACTATTTATTGTAGGGACAGAGGTCCTCGGTTGTCCGAATAAAATTGCGGCGGGAGCAAGCCACCCGCCCTACGAAAGAAGTCATTAGTGTAAAAAACAAAATTATCCAATTTAAAATAAAACCTTGTTTTTACCTAAAACCATAATCGGACAGCCAACGGACGCCTGTCCCTACAAAAAATCCTTCTCCGTCGTCTTCCGTCGCCACCTCTCCCGAAGGGCGAGGCTTTAAATTCGACATCAACTTACGACTTCTTGCTTTTTAACTCTAAAAAATAATTTCGTACTTTACGGAGACAGCGGGGAGAAAAACATCGGTTAAATCGCGGGTGCGCATTTTGAGATAGCCGGTGGTTGTGCCGTCGGAAAGACCGATGTACTCTTCCGATAAAACGGCGCGGTCGAAAACGACTTTCACGTCCTTTGCTCCGTCGTGCAGCATACCGAAAATCGTGGTTGCGCCCACGGTTACGCCCAATTTTTCGCCGAGCAGCGAACAAGGAGCGAACGATACGCGCGAAATGCCGAGAAAAGAACTGAAATCTTTTGTCGAAAAGTGCTTGTCGCCGGGCGTTATGAAAAGGTAGAATGCCGTTTGTTGCCTGTTGCAGAGCAACAGCGTTTTTACCACTTTAACGCTTAGAGCCTTGTCGACGGCAAGGCAGTCGTCCATGGTAACGGCGTCGTCGCAGTCTACCCGCCCGAACGGGATTGAAAGCTTTTCAAGCGTTTCGTACGCCGCTTTTACGACGGGCGTTTTGTATTTTTCGGGTTTGGTCGTAAAAACTTCGCTTACGTTAATCATACGAAAGAAAAATCAGTTACCGTTTCCGGCAAACGCCAATAAGTTGTTAATGCCGTCTTTGCTGCCCGCAACAAACAGAATATCTCCGTTTTTAAAAACGTAGTCGGGGGTTATGGTTTCGGCAACCGTTCCGTCGTTTTCGATGGCGATTATGTTGACGCCGAATTTTCCGCGGAAGTTAACTTCGCTGACCGATTTTCCCGCAAGAGAGTCGGGAAGAATAAATTTGGAAATATTTACTCGCTCGCTGAGCTGCACGAAATCGAGAGTTTTGGCGTTTTCGAGACGGTGAGCTATGCGGATTGCCATATCGCGTTCGGGGTATACGACTTCCGCGCCCAGTTTTTCCAGAACTTCGCCGTGTTCCTGGCTTGAAGCTTTTGCTATTACCGTCGGAACGCCCATGGATTTGAGATGCAGCGTCGTGAGAATGGATACGTCCATTTTTTCGCTGATACACACGATAACCGTATCGCAGTTCTGTATACCGGTTTCGAGCAGCGTTTTTTTGTCGAGAGAAGAGACGACAAAGGCGTTTTCGGTGTGTTCTCTCATGGAGCGGACTTTTTCCTCGTCTTTGTCCAGCACGATTATGTCCGCGTTCGAAGCGATAAGTTCGGTGGCGAGAGCATAGCCGAATCTGCCCAGACCTATTATTCCGTATGAAGTTTTTTTGTTTTTCTTGCTCATAAAAAGTCTCCTTTTTCAGCCTATGGAAATGTTTCCGTACGGGTAACGCGCGCGTTCTTCGTCCTGGAAACTCCACAGCGTGGCTATCGTCATCGGACCGAGACGCCCGATAAACATTATTATTATTGACAAAAGTTTGCTTGCGACCGACAGCGAGGGCGTTATGCCGAGGCTGAGCCCGACGGTGCCGAATGCGCTTACGATTTCAAAGAAAGCTTGCATAAAAGTCAATTGCGGGTCAAATAAAAGCATCAAATAGGTTCCGGTTACCGACACCGCCACACCCAGAAGTGTTATTACGGACGCTTTTTTGTAGGCGTCGCGCGGGACCGAATATTTGAACGCTTTTTCCGTGCGGTTGGTAGCCGATTTTTTTATGCCCTGCAACAAAACGAAAAAAGTTGTGGTTTTTATTCCGCCGCCGGTAGAACCGGGAGAGGCGCCTATAAACATCAATATGATTATGGCGAATAAGCCGGCTCTCGTGAAGTTTGCGAGATTATACGACGAGAAGCCCGCCGTTCGCGCCGACACGCTCATGAAAAACGCGCCCAGCCAGGTTACGTTTTCGGTTAGTTTAAGAAGAAGAGTGCCTGCCGCAAGTAAAACGCCGCTTACCGAAAGCGCGATTTTAGAGTGCATTGACAGTTTTTTGAAGTTGAAACGACGTTTCAGCACTTCGTGTATTACAGGGAAACCTATTCCGCCCAGAATGATAAGGACGCTTGTAACTATATTCAGAAAAACGTCGTCACGGTAGGGAATCAGACTTTGTCCGCCGCCGAAAATATCGAATCCGGAGTTGTTGAAAGCGGCAATCGAATGAAACAGACTGACAAAAATCGCACGTCCCGCGGAATAATAACGGGAAAAAGTAATGAAAGACAATGCCGCGCCGCACAATTCTATAGTCACGGTGGTTATAAAAACGCTTTTAATCAGTTTGAAAACGTCTTTTGCCGAATCGAGATTCATGCCTTCTTTAATTACGTTAAGCTCGCGGAAGTCGATATGTCCGCTGATGGCAAGCACTACGCCTGCGCCTATTACCGTCACGCCCAGTCCGCCGGTCTGAATCAACAACATAAGAACTGTTTGCCCGAAGGACGAAAAAGTGTCTCCCGCGTCGGCAGATATAAGGCCGGTAACGCAAACCGCGCTGGTCGAAGTGTACAGCGCGTCGATATAGCTAAGGTGTACGCCTTCTTTTAAAGATACCGGAAGCATCAAAAGAAGCGAGCCTAAAAGTATTACGAGCGCGAATCCGAGAGCTATTACTCGTACGGGCGTTAAAAATTTTTTGAGTTTGTTTGTCATTTTTATATCGGTTTTTCCTCTGATGACATAAAGAATTTTCCGTTTTTGTCTTTTGTATTATAACACCCTCGAAGACAAAAGTCAACAAAATAGCGATAATCGCGGAGAAACGACGGATTTTCGCACAACAATACATAA
>USKH01000178.1 GCA_900555125.1 uncultured Clostridium sp. | reverse complement strand
ATCCGGAACAGTACCCGGAGCGGGTTCGCTTTTAGTAAATTTATTTTCCATCATAAGTTCGAGCGTCTGGTTTCCGTAAAGACGTTCGGTTATAAACCTGTATTCGACGTTGCATATCGCAGAAGCGGTTTTGCTTTTTGCAAGCTGTTCGTTTACCGGTGCGGAGAAAGAAAACGGAAATATCGCAGACACGATAAAAAGTGCCAGCATAACCGTAACCGCGCCTTTAGCCGCTCCGATAACAAGCCCTCCTATACGGCTGGCGATATTGGGTTCGCCGTGTACGAAAATGATTTTAAGAACATACCCGAGAATGCTTGCTATTATTCTTGCCGCCGCATACAAAACGACAGTCATCAGCACCGTGAACAGGTGCAAAGACATTGCAACCGCCAGAAACTGTTCTTCCGTGGCTCCCCAGGCTGCCGCGCCGCCTATTGCCTGATAGCGCGCAAGCAACGGTTCGTACAACATTCTAACAACGCCGGTCGCTTCGCCGCTGCCCTCAAACGCGCCCTTGATAAGACTGTATATCGAGAAGGTATCTCCGAGCGCAAGATTTTTGATTGCCTCCACACCCAGCAAAAATCTCAGGCAATAATCCGACAGGAAAAAGCAGGTCAGAACGGCTAAAAGAAAGCAAACAAGCTTTATAAGCGTCTTACCGGTTCCTCTCCAGAGCCCGATCAGTGCTCCCAATACAACAAAAGCTATTATTCCTATATCGATATAAGACATGTGACCTCCTTAAAGCGTCGTATACAACCGCAATTTGCGGGAGAAAATTTATAACGTGAACAAGTATCCCTCTTTCAGACAATTCATAACCGGTCAGGCTGCGCCGCCGATAATACTCTGTATAGGCTCGCCCAAAGTGCCGGGCGACAGCTTCGGCCCGATAACGGGTAAGCTTCTGTGCGAACGTTTTTTTGTACCCACCGACGTTTACGGAACGTGCGATTGCCCCGTGCACGCCTTAAATCTTACGGCGGAGCTGGAAAAAATACGTCTGATTCATCCCGACCGCAAAATAATAGCGGTGGACTCCGCAATCTGCGCAAGCGTAAGAACAGGCACGTTAAGCGCGTTTCCCGGCAGCATACGTCCGGGGCTTGCCGCTGGAAAAGACCTCGGCGCAGTGGGCGATTGGTCGCTTACCGCAACAGTTGCAAAGCACGACAAAAGCGAACTTTTTTCTATTGGCATCGGATACGTTTATGCGCTTTCCGTCAAAGCCGCGCTTATGATAAAAGCGGCGTTCCCCGACGGCAGTGCGCGAGCTGCCGAAAAAAGAATACGAATATTATAATATAAAATGCGAAAAAATGCAACGATTATGTGAAAATATTTTTTTTAAGCAGCGTTTATTTGTCCCAATCGCATATTGACGGCAACATAAAATCGATGTTAAGACCGCTCTCTTCGGCGTCGGATTGTGTTGCTTCGCCCGTAAGAACAAGCGTAGTTACAAAATTATTATTGATTCCGAACTTAATATCCGTAGCAAGACGATCGCCGAACATGGCTATTTCGTCTGAATCCAGCCCGCATATGCTGCGAATGCAGTCGCCCATTATCGAATACGGCTTACCGCAAACGGCAATCGGCTTTTTTCCGGTGGATTTTTCGATAAGAGCAAGGTACGAGCCGACGTCCGGTTTGCTTCCTCTCACCGTGGGGCAGTTAATGTCGTCATGAGTACATATAAAAGGAACTCCCTCGCGTATAAAATTACATAGCTTTTCCAGCTCGTCATAATAAAATTCGGTGTTAAACGCGATTACGGCAAGCTCGGGGGTTTTCTCCTCGTTCTTTATCCCCAGACGGATAAATTCTTCTTTTACCGCTTTATTGGCAAACAGATAGATTTTTTTGCCGTCATGATAAGTTTTAAGATAGTCTGTTGCGGACATTGCCGAAGTATAAATATTATCGAGCGTTACGTTGAACCCCATTTTGTTCAGTTTGTCCACGTAGCCGTCGGGAGTTTTGGAGCTGTTATTGGTAAGAAACAGCACCCTGCCCTGTTTTTTCATGCGCTCGACTGCGTCTACTGCTCCCTCAAACACATCGTTGTCAAGACAGATCGTGCCGTCCATGTCAAGCAGAAAACACTTTACTTTTTTCATTTTTTCGTTCATGTTTTTATCTCCGGTAAATTAAGTTTATATTTATAAAAATGCGTCGATTAAGCCCATGCTCTTCATAAGAGAGTACATTTTCCCTCCGCCGAGATCGGGCGCAAGCGCAAACGAAATCCGGATGTCGTCCGAATTCAACCGAGAAAATGCCGAGTATCCGTTTTCGGGCAGAAGTTTTTTGATTTTTTGCATTGCGCACTTAAACGCTATTTTGTCGTAACAAAGCTCGGCAAGCAACTCCACTCGCGAAGTTTTTATCGAATACACTGCTTTTGTTATTTCGCTTTCGCTGAAATCGCGGCGCATATGCGAAAGAACGCACTTTTCGTCCAGCCCCGTATAATCGCTCCATTGTTCAAGTCTCGCATTGTTGTCGGGAGGCGGAATAAAACCGAAATCGGACAGCAGAAACTGCCTGTAAACATCCGAAAGCACATTTGCCGCAACCAGTTTAACAAGCCCCGAGGGCAATTTTTCGTGTCCGTCGCGCTCCGAAATAAGGTTCATAACGCGAGCAAACGCCACATCGCAACTCTCTTCGGCAAAAAATCCGTCAATCGACGCAGCCTTTTCCGCAAGCGGATACATATCGGGTTTTTCGCCACGTCTTATTATCGACACGATTTCGCCGCGCAATCTTTTTGCGCCCGCTTCGTCGTATTTTTTTCCCGTCAGCACGCAATCGATACGATGGTCGGCAAGCGCAAGCAACTTTGCTGCAACCGAACCGTACACGGAAGCCGCGAGCATATCGCTTTCCGGCAAAAAATCACACATAACGACCTGTGCGCCGATGTTTTTCCGATGCAACGTGCAAAGAACCGACAATATGTCGCTTCCCGCAAAAAAGTACGCCGTCGGAAGCTTTTTCGGAAAAATCCGGAACGACTTCCTGTTTTCAAAGTTGTCGTCCGTCACTATTATACGAAGTCTTACGTCTTCCGATTTTTCTTCTTTTATACGATATTTTTTGGAAATGACCCGCACGATTTCCGATTTTAATTGTTCCGGCATATCGGGCGCATACAGGCACGCGGCAACGCCCTCCGGCATACCGCCGAGATCGGGCATTTTATCTGCGCGACTTACAAAAAACACTTCGCTGTTTCCTGACTGCAACTTTTTCAATTTATTCGCCTCGTTTTTTTACGATTATACTACAAACGGAAAG
>USKH01000177.1 GCA_900555125.1 uncultured Clostridium sp. | reverse complement strand
TAAATTGCCCGAGTATTACGACAAGGCTCTTTGTTTTGAAAAATACGGTTTAACAACCGAAAATTTAAATAATATTATAAACAATCGAACGTAATTATGCGTAAAACGGTTGAAATCTTTTTTTAATTGTTGTATAATATTCATATGCGCTTTTGTATTTATGCAAATACCAATAAGGATCCCGGGTGCGTTTTTACCGGGAAAATAGCAAAGTACCTTGAGACTAAAGGTGCTTTATGTTTGTTTCACGATTCGCTTCCGGATTATTTTCCGAATGAACAGGTTTTTTCTCGCCCGGACAAAAAAGCGGATATGGCAATTGTGATCGGCGGAGACGGAACAATACTTTCGATTGCCGTTGAATGTGCCGCCGCGTCGCTACCGATATTCGGTTTTAATTTGGGCCATGTAGGTTTTTTAACCGAATGCGAAACCGATAAATACGAATATGCGCTTGAAAATTTGCTTTCGGGTAAATATGCACTTGAAAAAAGAGCATTGCTGCAATGCAACATCGATGACGACAAAGATTTTTGTGCGTTGAATGATGTCGTTATTTCTCGCGCGACCGAAAAAATTATTTCTCTCGGCGTTTATTCCGGCAACTCGTTTATCGATTCGCATAGATGCGACGGCATAATTGTTTCGACTCCGACCGGATCAACGGCATATTCGCTTTCTGCGGGCGGTCCTATAATAAGTCCTTCCGCCGAAGTTCTTGCCGTTACGCCGATAAACGCGCATTCTCTTCATTCCAAGCCAATGATAATCGGAAAAAATGAAAATGTGACGATAATGCTCGAAAAAGATAACGTTGCAACTGTTTTTGCCGACGGAAAAACGATAAAAAACCTTACGGGCGAGTGTGTTGTAAAAGTCGGCTTTTCGTCTCTTTCGGTGTCGTTCGTACGACTTGACGGCTACAATTTCTATAAAAAATTACTTGAAAAGCTCAACAACTGGAGCTATGTACACAACAAAGAGGAGTGAATCTTATCTCATGATGCGAACAAAAAGACAAGACAAAATACTTGAACTTATTTCTCAGAACGAAATCGAAACGCAGGAAGAACTTGTAGACGAACTTAAAAAAGCGGGTTTTGATGTTACTCAGGCAACTATTTCGAGAGATATAAAAGACCTGGGATTGGTAAAAATTACCGAAAACGGAAAGCAAAGATACGATCGCGAACGTCTCAATTCAAACGTTACGCAAAAATTCCGCGATATGTACAAGCATTCCATTCTTTCGGTGGAAAATGCGGGTAATCTTGTCGTTTTGAAAACTTTGTCGGCAAGCGCAAACGTTGTTGCCGTCATGGTTGACCGGCTTAACAACAAGCATGTGCTGGGTTGCGTTGCCGGCGACGATACTGTTTTCGTTGCGTGTCGCGATGAGGCGGGGGCAAAAGAAGTTTGCAAAATGCTTATCGAAATTGCTGCGGATTAAAATATGTTAAGATCGGTTTACATAAACAATATTGCGCTTATTAAGTCGCAAACACTTGATTTTTGCGACGGTTTTAACGTGCTCAGCGGTGAAACGGGCGCAGGAAAATCGATTATAGTAGACAGCCTTTCGCTTATTCTCGGCGGAAAATTCGATCGCATTCTCATGCGTTACGGCGAATCCGTTTCGAGAGTGGAGGCAGTATTCGATACAACCGATCGCGCAAAGGAAATTCTCGACTGCCTGGACATTGAAGCCGACGACGTTACTGTTATCACAAGAAAAGCTTCATCGGACGGAAAAACCGAAAATCGCATAAACGGCAGAACGGTTACTCTTTCCTCAATAAAGCAGCTTGGTGCCGTGCTACTCGACATATGCGGTCAAAACGAATATCAGTTTTTAAGCTCTGTCGGAAATCATCTCAAAGTAGTAGACTCGTATTCTACCGAAAATGTTGCGGATAAGCGCATTGAAATTGCTTCGATTTTATCCGAAATACGCAAAATCAACGCAAAACTCGACGAAATCAAAGACGGAGAAGAACGTGCGGACAATATAGATTTTCTTAAGCGCAAGCTTAACGAAATAGATAAAATAAAAACGTACGACGGCGAATTGGATGAACTGGAAGAAAAACGCCGAGTCTATCGCGCTTCCGGGAAAATCATAGAAGCGTTAAATGAAGCGGAAAAAAACATGTCGGGCGGCTCGGAAAGTATTATAGGAAAATTACAAAATACTATACGCGCCATGTCCTCCGTATCCGATATAGGAGAAGAATTTTTTCAGCTTAATGAACGTTTGAAAAGCACTCTCATCGAACTGGAAGATATTTCGGACGCAATAGATGCCTTGCTTGACAATACCGATGTAACCGAAAGCGATATAGACCAACTGGAAGATCGGTTGCACAAAGTTCGCGAACTTATTCGGAAATATGGCGACTACAATGGAATTAGAAACAAACGTGATGAACTTGCCGATAAAATAAATTTTCTCGAAAACGCGGATGAATTATTTGACGAGCTGGAAACCGAGAAGAAAAATTTACTTAAAAAAGCATATGATATCGCTGTCAAACTTTCGGATATTCGTAAGGAAACCGCCAAAAAACTTGAAGTTGCCGTTATGCGAGAGCTTGGCGATCTCGGAATGGCTAATGCGGTTTTTAAAGTAATGTTCGAAGATTTGCCGAAACCTGCGGACTGCGAAGATTATTTCACGTCGTCCGGATTGGATAAGGTGGAATTTTATCTCAGTCCCAACGCCGGTCAACCGCTTAAACCGCTTACAAAAATAATATCGGGCGGCGAACAGTCTCGTCTTATGCTTGCGCTGAAAGTAATTTCGGGTAATTCCGACGGAATACCGTCACTCGTGTTTGACGAAATCGACACCGGAATAAGCGGAAAAATCGGTTTGGAAGTAGCAAAAAAACTTGCCGTCTTGTCACGTAATCATCAGGTTTTATGCGTAACCCACTTGCCGCAAATAGCCGCAATGGCGGACAAGAATTTCTTTATCGAAAAAAACACGATAAACGGAGAAACGGTTACCAATGTATCCGAGCTCGATCGTGTGTCGGCAGTGGAAGAAATTGCTCGACTTTCCGGCGGTAAAGACATAAGTCAGAGTGCCCGGACAAATGCCGAAGAGATGAAAAACTGGAGTGATAAATACAAGACCGAACTGAAAAAATAAAACAGTAAATTTTTTCAAAAAATTTTAAAATCACCGATTTTTTCCTTGACAAATCGTTCCGAATATTGTATAATGTAACAGTCAGTGTTCGATGTTGCGGGGTGTAGCGCAGTTGGTAGCGCACGTGGTTTGGGACCATGGGGTCGTGAGTTCGAGTCTCGTCACCCCGACCAAGTA
>USKH01000176.1 GCA_900555125.1 uncultured Clostridium sp. | reverse complement strand
TTTGCATATATTTTACGGCTTCTTGCTCGTAAAATTCCCGTCCCGTCAATTGCGTAAAGCTATCTTTTTCCGCATTTTCCTCATCCGCCGCTTTTGAGTCCGAACCCGCTGCGCTTTTATCCATCATTATAGGCACGCCGCCTTTTTTTGTAAGCATAAGCGAACATTCCGCGTCGCCGATTTTCCCTTCAAGATAGAAAACATCGGTTTTGTTTACGGTTAAAAATACGTGCTCTACGGTCATACCGAACTTCTCCGCGGCTATTTTTTCGGCTTCGCTTTGAGTTATTTCGGGCAACGAGCGGAGCGCGCGGAAATCGTATGTTTTGCCGTCGGAAAAAGGTCCGTCGTAGATGAGCGCGGGATAGTCCACGGAGCTATGCATGCTGTCCGTAAACAATCCCTCGAAATCGACGGGAAGAATACGGTCTTTCCCTATGGACGAATACACGCCTTTTTGCTCGATATCCTCATCTATTTCCCGGAATTTCTGCGATAAAAGCGACGCGGTTTTGTATATATCGTCCGACTGTTCAACGAATTTATCCACGTTTTTATTGTCGTCTATGGCGCGCATGAAACTTAAACACCAGTCGCCCACCTGATTGAAAAACTTGGTTGTGGACGTAATGTTTTCAAACGACAGCGGCAAATACGCAATACATTCAGCCGCCGTTTCCGCCTGTCGATAGGTGTCGGTGATAAGCTCGCGGTTCTCTCGCGTTCCGCTTGCCACGGTAATTTTGGACATATTGACCTCGAGATTGTCAAGGCAGTCGCCGAGTGACAAAACCGAGCTTTTGTACACGTTTTCGAGATCGCGTTTGTTGCGGTCGTTGGCAACGCTTACGATTACAGTTTCGGTTGCGAAAATTCCGCACAGAGTTATAAGACAAATAGTCAATATTACAAATGCTTTTTTCATATTTAAGCCCTCGCAAAGGAATGTTTGCCTATTTTAAGTTCGACTTTAAGCGACCATATCCACTTGCTTGTTGCTGTTGCCGGATTGTAGTAGTACAGGCAACCGTTGGTGGGATCCCAGCCGTTCAGAGCGTCCTTTGCCGCAGAATACGCCGAAGCGTTGGGAGTCAGATTTATCTGACCGTCGCTTACGCACGTGAAGGCGTTTTTCTGATATATTACACCCGAAACGGTATTAGGAAAAGACGACGATTTTACGCGGTTTAATACCACGGCGGCAATTGCCACCTGACCGGTGTACGGCTCGCCGCGCGCTTCGGCGTACACGCATTTTGCAAGTAAATCGAGATTAGCGGAGGAAACGGTGTTTTTTGACCGACTCGACTTGCCGGTAAGCGTTATTTTAAGTGCTTTTTCGGTGCGCGCGCCCACTATTCCGTCGGCGGTAAGCCCGTAATCGCGCTGAAATTTCTTTACCGCCTTTTTGGTTCGACTGCCCCAGATTCCGTCAACCTTGTACGTATAATATCCCAAAGTCGCCAGTCTTGTCTGCACGGCTTTGATATTGGCGGTAGTGTCGCCCTTGACGATATTAGCCGCTCTTGCCACGGTCAAGCCCGAAAATGCTGCAATAATAGCCGCCACAAGGCATATCGCCGCCGAAATAATTACGCTTTTTCTTTTAATCATACAACCTCCATTTTATCGGGAACGGGAAATAAATCTTCTCCACAGTTCCGCGATTCTGCTTTTGTATCGCACTCCGTCGTCTTCGCTTTTTACAAAGCACAGCGGCGGATAGATAACGCACCACCAGTTATCGCCCGCACCTTCGCCCAGTTCGATGATCAGCGCGTCGTACACGCCGCTTTCCACAACCACGCTTTCGTATGCGCGGGTGGGAAAATATTCGCGGCACACGGTTACGCGTGAACGATAATTTTTGCCGTTTGCGTAAAGCGTTTCGTCGCACACCTCTTTCAGCTCGGCTTTATTTGCCGACACGATTTCAAGTGCTACCGCAATATCGCCCGCATTTTCAATAAGCGGGTCGAGATAGGCAACCACGGCTTGTTTGACAATCATTTTAACCGCCTGATCGCTTTGCTCGTTGGAATTTGCCCTGACGTGAATACGAAGCAAATTGCCTTCTTGTTTGGTATTATTTGCGTTGCAACCGGAAAATATCAGGCAAAAACAAAAAATTAAAGACAGTGCCGCAAGAAAAATTCGCTTTGCCGTCGCGCCTTTTTTTTCCATAATAAAAAACCTCCTTGTTTTTCAAAGGAGATTATAGTCGCGAACTTATATTTTTATACTTTCAGGGAGGCAATTCTTTATCGGTTACTGAAATGCGGCGACGGCAGAATGCGCGTTTTTATTACGTTTATTCCGCCCGAAAGCAGCTCTTTTTCGGTTTGTTCGTCGGGAGAAAAAACAACCACTCCCGCTCCGCTTCCGGTCATAACCGCATTGCGCCCTTTTACTATATCGAATATGCGCATTATATTTCCGTTAAGTTTTTCGGCGGTCACGGTAAGGTGATTGAAAAGGCATTCACAAGCTTTTTCCGGACAGTCCGACTCAAGCAGGCGTATAAGACGGTCGTTGCCCTGAAATTCGGCGGTCGGCTTTATTTTATCAAAAAGCAAAAAACATTCTTTTGTCGAAACTTCACCCTTATACGCTATCAGCACTTCGGGGCAGAATTCCGACTCGAAAAAGTCGATTTCGTCACCCCTGCCGGCAAGACGGGCAAATCCGCCCGTGATCATATATGCGGTGTCGCTTCCGAATTTACCTGCGATTTCGCGCATTTCTCCGACGGAAAGTTGCAGAGAAAACAGCTTATTTACCGCAAGTATAACGCCGGCGCAATCTGCGCTCGATCCCCCCAGTCCCGCTCCGCACGGAATGCGATTACCGACTTTTATACTTACGGGGGGCAGGAAATATTTTTCGCTCATATATAAGAGAGTCTTATATGCATTGCTTTTTTCGGCTACAATATTCGGTGCGGAAAAGACAATTTCATTTTTATCCGCTTTGCAGGCGGAAACGACGTCGGCAAGATCTACCGACGCCACAACCGTGTCCAGCATATGATAACCGTCTTTCCTGCCGGTAACCAGCAGCGAAAGATTGATTTTTGCGTTTACTTCTACCGTTACAGTTTTTTTCATGAGTAAATTATATCACCGCCGAACAAAAAAGTCAACCGAGGTTACCCGATATTTCTGTAAACGAGAATTCGTTCGCCTCCTTTCAGCGGCAGCTCGAGCGCGGGATTGTCAGCCATAATCTCTTCGGGCGAACACCCCGTTTTCTTTGCAATATCCCAAAGCCCTTCGCCGGCGATTGCGATATGAACGCTTACCGCCGCAGTGTTTTTCGGCATATCTTCACCCTCTGTAATGCCGGAAACGAA
>USKH01000175.1 GCA_900555125.1 uncultured Clostridium sp. | reverse complement strand
GAACACGGGGTATTCGGCATCCATAATAAAGCCTTCGCCGCCGAATTCGTGATAAAGTTCTTCCGCAACGTGCGGCATCATGGGTGCGATAAGGCGTATAACTGTTTTCGCGGTGTCCTCGTACGACTTTTTCGAAACACAGCCGTCCACTTTGTACATGACGTTTACAAGCTCCATAAGACGAGCCACCGCCGTGTTGAACGAGAAGCTTTCGAGGTTTTCGGAAATATTCTTTATTGCGTAATTGAGCGCATAGGCAAGCTCTTTTTCGCCGGCGGGACTTACAGCTTTTTCTGCGTAGTCCTTGGCATGAGTTATTGCACGTTCCAGTCTGTCTGCAAACTTCGCGATGGATTTCAAACCTTCTTCGTTCCAGGGACCGCCCTCGGTGTAGGAAAACCCGAACATAAGATAAAGCCGGAAGATGTCCGAACCGTATTCCGCGATATATTTGTCGGGATTTATTATGTTACCTTTGGACTTACTCATTCTCGTGCCGTCCGGACCGAGAATTACGCCCTGATGCACGAGCGAGAGGAAGGGTTCGTCAAAGTCGATATAGCCCATGTCTTTAAGAGCCTTGGTTATAAAACGGGAATAAAGCAGGTGGCTGCATGCGTGTTCCGCACCGCCGACGTACTTGTCAACCGGAAGCATTTTATCGACTTTGTCCTTGTCAAACGCTTTTTTGGCATTTTTGCTGTCGGCATAGCGCAGGTAGTACCAGCTGGAGCATACGAACGTATCCAGAGTGTCGGGATCGCGCTTTGCGTCCGCGCCGCATACCGGGCATTTTACATTCATAAACTGTTCGCAGGAGCCAAGCGGAGATTTTCCGTCCGGCGAGAATTTAACGTCGTATGGAAGCGAAACCGGCAGATCTTTTTCCGGGACCGGGACGGTGCCGCAGTGCGGACAATGGATCATCGGAATGGGTGCGCCCCAATAACGCTGACGGGAAACCGACCAGTCGCGTATACGATAGTTAACTTTTTCGCCGCCCTTGCCGAGTTTGGACAGTTTATCGAGAATTGCTTTTTTCGCGTCTTCGGTTTTCATACCGGAGAATTCGCCGCTGTTTACGCTTACGCCGTACGAACAGAAGGGAAGAGTGTCGTCTTCGCCGTTTGCCGCAGCTACCACTCGGGTTATTTTAAGACCGTATTTTTTTGCGAAAACGTAGTCGCGCGCGTCGTGGGAAGGCACACCCATAACGGCGCCCGTTCCGTACGAACCTAAAACGTAATCGCCTGTCCACACGGGAACGCGTTCGCCGTTTATCGGGTTGAAACAATATGCTCCCGTAAAAACGCCGGTTTTTTCTTTGGTTGTTGAAAGACGCTCGATTTCGCTTGTTTTTGCCGCTTGAGCTTTGTATTCTTCGACTGCTTTTTTCTGTTCGTCGGTGGTGATTTCCTTGACCAGCGGATGTTCGGGCGCGAGAACAACGTAACTTACGCCGAAAAGCGTGTCGGCACGGGTAGTAAAAACTCGGAACGATTTGCCGTTTTCAAGCGTAAATTCCACTTCGCCGCCCAAAGATTTTCCTATCCAGTTTTTTTGCATGGACTTGGTTTTTTCCGGCCAGTCCAGCTTGTCTATTCCGTCCAGCAGCTTTTCGGCATAATCGGTTATACGGAAAAACCACTGAGTCATTTCTTTTCGTATTACTTCGCTTCCGCAGCGTTCGCATTTGCTGTCTACCACCTGTTCGTTGGCGATGACGGTGTTGCAGGACGGACACCAGTTGACGGGCGACAACTTCTGATAAGCCAGTCCGTTTTTGTAAAGCTGAATAAACAGCCACTGAGTCCACTTGTAATATTCGGGCGAGGAAGTGTAAAGCTCCGCGTCCCAATCGAACATCGCACCCATTTCTTTAAGTTGACGTTCCATTGTCGATATGTTTTTCATCGTGCTGTCAAGCGGATGAATACCGGTTTTTATAGCATAGTTTTCGGCAGGAAGACCAAACGAGTCGAAGCCCATCGGCTGGAAAACGTCGTAGCCTTTCATGCGCTTATAACGCGCGTGTGAATCGGTAAGACCGTAGTTGTACCAATGTCCCAGGTGAAGATTTGCGCCGGAAGGGTAGGAGAACATTTCGAGAGTGTAATATTTTTTCTTTTTCGGATTGTTTTTGAAGGCGTTAACTTTGTTTTCAGCCCATATTTCGTTCCATTTTTTTTCGATTGCTTTATAGTCCATAATGGCGTCTCCGTATAATTTACCGTATAATTATAGTTCTTTTTTGCGCTTTCGTCAACCGTTTGCAAGCTTTAGTGAAGAAGATTGTCCACCTTGGTGCTTTTTGCCCATTCACTGGGAGTGTAATGTGTGATTTTTTTGAATATTCTTGTAAAATACTGTGCCGAACCGTATCCCAGCATGGTCGCCACCTGCGACAGCGAATACTGCCCGGTTGCGATAAGCCGCTTTGCTTCGTCGGTCTTCATTTTGTTGAAATATGAAATAACCGAACACCCTACGTCCGCCTTAAAACGTGTTCCGATGCATGTTTTGGAAAAAAACAACCGCTTGCTGATTTCGTCCAGCGTTACGCTTCCGTAAAGCTTTTCGGATAAAATGCCCTTGACGCGAACGGTAAGTTCGGCGTCGGTTTCGGGTTTGACTACCGGACGATAATTTTTTCCGTCGCGCATAAGCGAAATAAGAAGCGTTTCGAGATAGCACTTCATCATCTGAGCTGCGCCTACCGGTGCGTCGTCGCGATAGTGGAGAGCGCGCATATATATCTCGTCCGGTTTATCCGAAAACGCAAGCGAAAACTCGGATACGATATTGCCCAGAATCGCCTGCTCGCCGGGCGACAGCGTAACTTTTTTGTCCTCGAAAAACGACGCGTCGCCTGAAAGCGAAAAGGTTACGATAATCGAGCTTGCAAACCCCGTCGTTTTAATGTTGTGAAACTGATTTGGCTTGTGAAAATATGCTTCGCCTTGCCTTAAAATATGCTGCTTGTCGTCGGCAACAATGGTAGCTTCGCCTCTGTCGACGTACACAAGCTCCCAGAAATTGTGGCTTTCTCCCTCAAACGAGAATTTTCGTCCGTAGTTGAAATAATGCACTGTATAGAACGCCGTAACGTTTATTACAGGATTGATCGGCGTTTTGACAAAATTGTTCTTCATACGGCAATTATACCTCTTTTTGTCGTTTTGTGCAAACAAATAAGCGATATAGTGCAAAAATCGTCTGTAAATTCTTTGTGACGGTATAGTAAATATTCTGAAACGTATTATTCCCGCGCTTGACTAAAAGGAAAAATCGGTATATAATATTAAGAACAGAACGAACAACAACAAAGGAGAACTTTATGCAATTCGTTAAACAAAATGCAAGCGAATTTTTACCG
>USKH01000174.1 GCA_900555125.1 uncultured Clostridium sp. | reverse complement strand
CAGCTCCGGCAAATGCGGCAAGCTTTGCGGCGTACTCGCCCTGGAAGCCCAGCCAGTAATACTGCCACGGATCGGTCTCGTCGCTGCAATATGTGGTTACTTCCATCGGGCGTATAATAAAGCAATCGCCTGCCGAAAGCGTGGTTTTAACGCCGCTTTTCATAAACCAGCCTTTCCCTGATTTTATGACGTGAATAAGCCAGTAGTCGCGCACGGCGGGTCCGAAATTATGGCAAGGCGACGTTTTATGAAAACCTATATCGCGAAGATACACTCCGAACGACGGTCCGTCCGGAACGCCGAAATATGAATTAAGGTTACCGCTGTCGCTGACAAAGTTTCTGACCGGCATAAAAATATCCTCTCTTTACGCTTGTTTTTCTATTGAATTGAAACCAATAAAGTGTATTGCGTCCGTGACGAGCGCGCCGAACGCACAGATTGCGGGAAGAATAGCAAACGAGCGTATGTAGCACGCAACGTTTCCGCTGCAAAAGCCCGCAATCATCTTTTCTTTACAGGAAAGCGCCGCTGCAAAAGCCATTATAAAAGCCGCCGTGGCAATAAAATCGCAAACCAGCGCAAATAAAACCGCTTCGTGTTTTTTTGTTGCGATTACGATAACGTCGGCAACGACCGCCAATACTGCGGCAAGCAAAGCGACAAAAGATGCGATGGTGAGCATTTTTACAAAGGGCTGACCGCCCTGATCGGCAACCCAATAATAGTAGGGCGACAGTGCGGACTCGGCGGAGGTGTAATCGCGGGTAAGCGCAATGATAAGGCACGTAAAGCCGTTTGCGCCCTTCTGCTCCACGAAAGCCGCTCCCGTCTGTCCCGCTCTCGACGGATCGTTCATTATTTCTATGAACGGCACGAACATGAGAAGCACCGAAGCCGCAATTATCGCGATTGCGATCGGGCTCATGATTTTAAGCGACTTCTTTTTGTTTTCGTATACTTTAACTTTTGCGGCGTTTATTTCGCGCTCGCGAGTTTTTTTATTAGCCATAGTTTTTCTCCTTATTTGGTAACATAATAATTAAGTCCCGACGCATCTTCTATTGTTGTCAGCGTTTCGACGTCAAAGGCGAGCATGTTTATTTTCTCGGTCTTGCCTTCGTCAACGCTGCCGTCGGTTTTATACGCGTTTATTTCTATCTCGACAAATTTATCGCTTTTCAATCCGCCTTTAATATGTATCCAACTTTTATCGTTGGTGTCTTCCGACTGATTTTTCGGAGCGGGAACATCTCCGTCGTAATGCAATATGAATCCGATTACGGTATCCTTTCCGCACGTGCAGCCGTACCCGGACGAACATTTGCGCACGCCGCACAAGTATTTTTCTCCGTGGACGTCGGTTATTTCGTATGTAAACAAGTCGCATTCTATAGTGCTTCCCAAATACTGAGTGGGATAGTACCACATATTAGTAAGCACCAGAAAGAAGTTCTTTTCGGTAAGCACATAGTCCTTACTCGTTTTACAAGCCGGCATAAGCAACGATAAGATTGCCAGCGCAAGCGACAACGCTTTTATTCTGTATTTTTTCATGCCGTTCTACCTCTTAAAATAAGTCCGGCAACGTAAAAGCCGAAAAAGCCCGTTATGTCCGCCACGACTATGGTGGGTCCGATCGGAGTTGCCAGCATTATCGAAAATAAAAATCCTGTTACGGTGCAGGTTATCGACGTGATCACCGAGCAGATTATAACCGAGCGGAAGCTTTTGAAGACGCGCATTGACGACAGCGCAGGGAAAATAATCAGCGCGGACACGAGCAGCGAGCCTACGAGGTTCATGGCAAGCACTATTACCACCGCGATTATTACCGCCATGAGAAAGTTGTACAGCTTTGCCCTTGTTCCGGTGGCTACGGCAAAATTCTCGTCGAACGTGACTGCGAAAATCCTGTTGTAGAACACGACGAAAAACGCAACTACGAGCAGCGACAAAATTACGCATGTCCATACTTCGGCAGGCTTTAACGAAACTATTTTGGTTGTCCCGAACATGGTTCCGCAAACGTCGGTATTGATATTTCCGGATGTAGGAAAAAGGTTTATAAGCAAATATCCTACGGCAAGCGAACCTACCGATAACATTGCTACCGCGGCGTCGCCTTTTATTTTGGCTTTTTCGCCGGCACACAGTAAAAGTATGGCGCAGGCAATGGTAATTGGCAGCGTTATTACGACGTTATCCGAGATATTGGCTATGGTTGCGATTATCGACGCGCCGAACGCCACGTGCGACAGTCCGTCGCCGATAAACGAAAAACGTTTGAGAACAAGCGTTACGCCCAGCAGAGCCGAACAAAGCGAAATAAGCGTTGCGGAGATAAGAGCGTACTGCACGAAATCCATTTTTAGGTAAGAAAACAGTTCTTCAAGCATTGTTCGCGCCTCCCTGTCCGATAATTCCCGAATAATCCGAAGCGGCAAAGTATTCTTCCTTTTTCCCGAAGAAAACTTCGTGACCTATATTCAATATCCCGGTTGCGTATTTTGCGGCAGCCGAAAGGTCGTGCGTTATCATGATAATCGCAATACCCTCTTCGTGTAATTTTTTAATAAGCTCGTACATTTCGGCAGTAACTATCGGATCGAGTCCCGACACGGGTTCGTCTAAGAGCAGAAGTTTTTGCGTGGCGCAAAGCGCGCGGGCAAGCAATACTCTTTGCTGCTGACCGCCCGAAAGCTCGCGATAACAACGATTTTTCAGCGAATACACGTTCATTTTTTCCATATTTGCCGAGGCAAGTTTTTTCTCGGCTTTGCCGTAGAACAGCCTTTTCCCGAGATGCGACAGGCACCCGGACAACACTATTTCGGATACCGAAGCCGGGAAATCTTTCTGCACTACCGTCTGCTGCGGGAGATAGCCTATTTCGGTTCTTTTAAGACCGTCGGAAAACTCAACTTTACCCGTTATCGGCGGAATAAGCCCGAGAATTGTTTTCATAAGCGTAGACTTACCCGAACCGTTTTCGCCCACGATACACAAATAATCGCCGGCGTTCACTTCGAAATTAAGTCCCTTAAGCACAGGTTTACTGTCGTAGCCGACGCACAAATCGCGACACGATATATATGCCATATATTATTCAGCCTCCAACGCGGTTTTAAGCGCGGCAAGATTGCTTTGCATTGCGGAAAGATAAGTTTTTCCGTTTTGTATGTCTTTTGTCGAAACAGACTGCAACGAATCGAGTTTAACTATTTTTTGATTTTTTCCGGCCGTTTTTTCTATTACGGCTTTTGCGACGTCTTCCTTGCTGTCCGAAAGAATTACAACGCAGTTAAGCTTTTTTTCGTCTATTTTTCAAAAAATCACTTCCAAATCAACTAATAAACTAACACATTTTTTTGATTTAA
>USKH01000173.1 GCA_900555125.1 uncultured Clostridium sp. | reverse complement strand
CGATACTAATCACCTTCTCGGTGAGGATAATCTCGATTTTATGGAAGAACTGAAAGACAAAATAATCACGGTTCACATTTCCGATTACGACCGTGTAAACGAGCGGCATTGGTTGCCCGGCGAAGGCGTTATAGATTGGCAAAAAATGCTGAAAAAATTTCGCGAGATAGGCTATAAAGGCGTGTGGATGTACGAAATTTCGCTTAAATGTCCCAAAACCATTATTCGCGACAGAGATCTTGACTTCGTGGATTTCCGTGCCAATGCCGATAATATTTTCGCCAACAAACCGCAACCCGTTTTAAGCCGTCATAAGCCCGATCTCGGTATGTGGGAGTAAATGTATGTTCCGAATAAAACGCATCGTCATCAATCGGACGGTGCGTTTTTTATATGCTCCGGCGCGCGCCGTTTATGCGTTTGACAACGGACACGCGTGATATAATAAATCGGAACAAAAAAACGGAAGGAACGAAAAATGCAGGAAATAATACTTAAAACGCAGTCGCTTACCAAGCGTTACGGGAATACCGTAGCCGTCGACAGTGTAAACTTAACGATAAACCGCGGCGACATATACGGTTTTATCGGCAATAACGGAGCGGGCAAAACTACGTTTATGCGCTGTATTTTGGGGCTTGCACACCCTGATTCAGGACAAATCGAGCTTTTTCCGTCCGAAAGCGGCACTACCGAGCGAAAACGCCGTAAAATAGGCTCGCTTATTGAAGCTCCCGGCATATTCGGAGATTGCTCGGCGAAGGAAAATCTTATGCGATTCGGCAAGCTGACGCATTGTTCTTTGTCTGAAGCCGAGGAGCTGCTTGAACTTGTCGGTCTTGCAAACGTCGGCAAAAAACGAGCGGGCAAGTTTTCTCTGGGCATGAAACAGCGATTGGGCATTGCGATTTCGCTTCTTGGCGATCCGGAGTTTATGGTACTCGATGAGCCGATCAACGGACTGGATCCCGAAGGTATAAAAGAAATCCGGGAGCTTATTTTGCGATTGAACCGCGAAAAGAAGGTAACTTTTCTCATTTCCAGCCACATGCTGGAAGAACTTAACAAAATAGCGACAAAGTTCGGGATTATCAATCACGGAAGACTTGTCGAGGAAATTTCGGCTGTCGAAGCGGAAAAACTTACCGAAAGAGGAATAGAATTCCGCGTAAGCGATGCGACTGCAGCAACGACGATATTAAACGAGACGTTTCCCTCTTTCGGAGTAAAGTTGTCGGATAACATACTGGTCGTCGACGCTCCGGTTTCGACTGCGGCAAAAATCAATTACACGCTTGTAACAGGCGGCGTGGAAGTTTTCGGGATAACGGAAAAGAAATCGGAAATCGAACGGTTTTTCCTTGAAAGGATGGGAAAATGATATGAAAAATTTGTTTGTATACGAACTGAGAAAGTTTTTCCGGCAAAAAAGCCTGTATATTCTGCTTTCGTCCATGATAGCGTTCGGAATGTTTATTATGATGATTTTAAACTCTGTCGCTTCTGCCGACGATTTGGGACAAATGGGATTCGGCGTTTTGCCGATAAACGCGATAACCACTTTTCAGGTGGTTTTGTTCCTCGGGATTTTCTCGGCGATTTACGTTACGGGCGATTTTACCGGCGCGCGCACGATAAAAAACGTCTATGCCCGCGGATACACGAGAGTGCAGGTGGGAATAGTAAAATTCTGTTTTCTCGCTTTTGCCGCCGTATTGTTCTGCTTTGTTGCGCTTGCCGTGAATTTTTTGTTTGTGCCGTCGCAGGCAATTAAAGAAACAAGCGGGAAAATTACGGGGCTTATCGCTCTTCAGATTTTGTCGGTAATAGCGTACGCCGCACTGTTTTTCTGCCTGTCGTCTGCTTGCGGAAAAGCCTCGATTGCTTTGTGCATTGCCATTCCTTATATGTATGTTGTAGTTCAGCCGCTCGCCGAACTGTTGCTTTACGATAAAAAGAACCTTAAATTCATTATTGACATAATAAACTTCCTGCCGATGGGGCTGCCCGAAATGCTGTCCGACGCTGCGCTCGCGCCATGGAAAATTGCGCTTGCAACCGGTCTTGCGGTTGCGTATACGGGGATTTTCGTTTTTCTCGGGTTGCTTGCCCATTCAAAAAGGGAAGTGTAAAAAATGAAAACGAAAAACCGCGGCGGGTTTTTATATCGCGATATTTTTTAGTGCGAAAAAACGGCACAACGCGCAAATATGTTCAAAAAACGAAAAATAGGGCTTGACAAAAGTCAAAATCGGACTATAATATATTGCGAAAGAAAGTATGGAGGCCGAAATTATGAAACAATTCAAAACACAATCTAAAAGAGTTCTCGAACTCATGATAAATTCGATATACACCAATCGCGAAATTTTCCTGCGTGAGCTTATTTCCAATGCAAGCGACGCAATTGACAAAATGCACTTCAAGTCGCTTACCGACGGAAACGCGGCAACCGATTTCAAGATTAAGCTTATCCCGAATAAGGAAGAGCGCACGCTTATCGTCGAGGATAACGGTATCGGCATGACCGAAGAAGAACTGGAAAAAAATCTGGGTACAATCGCCGAGTCCGGCACGCTTGCTTTCAAGAATGCCGAAAAGGAAAAAACCGAGCTTATCGGTCAGTTCGGCGTGGGCTTTTACGCCGCGTTTATGGTGGCAAAGAAAGTAGAGGTAACCTCTAAAGCGTACGGAAGCGACAAGGCGTTCACCTGGTCGAGCGAAGGCGTGGACGGCTACGAAATAACCCCTGCCGAAAAGCAAAGCGCGGGTACGTGCGTCAAATTGTATCTTAAAGACGACGATGACGATTGCAAGTACGGCGAATACACGGAAGAATATTATTTGCGCATGCTGGTTAAAAAGTATTCCGACTATATCCGTTACCCGATAGTCATGGACGTAACCCGCACCAAAAAAGAAGAGGGTTCGGAAGAGGAAAAGGCGTACACCGAAACGGTTACGCTCAACAGCATGATTCCGCTGTGGAAAAAGCAAAAAAGCGAAATCAAAAAAGAAGATTACGATTCTTTCTACGCAGCAAAATTCCACGACTACGAGCCGCCCGTACGCGTAATTCACGCCAATATCGAAGGCACGGTAAACTACACCGCGCTTCTGTTTGTTCCGTCGCATGCCGGTGCGGATTATTATACCAAAGATTACAAAAAAGGCTTGCAACTTTACAGCAACGGCGTTCTTATCACCGATTGTTGCGAAGAACTTGTTCCCGATTGCTACGCGTTTGTAAAGGGGATTGTTGACAGCGGCGATCTGTCGCTTAATATTTCCCGCGAAACGCTGCAAAAAGATCGCACAGTATTTTGATGATCCGGTTTTTGTTGCTGATAACAGAGAATATGTAACTTATACAGGAACACTGGATGGAGTAAAGGTGAGCGTAACTTCTAC
>USKH01000172.1 GCA_900555125.1 uncultured Clostridium sp. | reverse complement strand
ATAACTACTGCAAGAACTGCACGCTGCAACAATTCGCTGCTGACCGTCGAACTTACGAAACCGGACGAAGTAACGCTGCCGGCATAAGGATCGAACAATGCCAATGCTTCTTTAACCGCATCCTGCATATCGGATGCGACAGGCGAAGCTATCGAAACGGTAAGCACGTTGCCGGACAAAGACATACCGGTTACGGTAATGCCCAGTGCTTTAAGAGAATCTTCTTTTACGCTGTCAACGCCGGGAACGTTATCGGTATATGTTGCCACGATTGCGGTATCCGAAAATGCAACTTCGGGAATATTTTTGAGAATTGCGTTTTCGAGTTTTTCCTTCAATGCAGGGTTAACGACATCTTTCATGTATTCGTCGTCTTTGCCCTTAACTCGATTATAGGAAATAGCGATGGAATCATTATCGGTACCATATCTTTCAACTTTGGTGATTTTAATTCCGTAGCCGTTTCCTTCCGAATCGGAAAGATTTTCGGCGATAGAAACAATTTTATCGTTATATTCCTGATAAGTTTCATCGGTCAGTCTGTCGCCGATTTTAACGCGCATTTTATATCCGCCCGTGAAATCGGTGCCCACATTTACAGCACTTCCGGTAGTCAAGCCGAAAATAGTCATGCAAATAGCAGCGACAAGAATAATAACAAGCGGAACAATGAGAATTTGTTTTCTCTTCTGAACAATGTTCAGTTTGCCTGATTCGTAAAGTTTCATTAACGATTACCTCCCTCTTCGTTTGCGATTTCGGAAACCGAAGCTGTTTGCATAGCTTCGTTCGCAGTCGCCTCGGGAGCACGTTTAAGTCCCAATGCACCGGGATGAGCGTCGCCGTAACCGAACAGATTTACAAACTGTTTTGCAACAAAGCCGAACACAAACATCGAGCACAGTACGGAAAGCACAATACTGATGGCCAGCGTAATACCAAAGCCATAAACGGTACCGGTACCGACGAAAATAAGAATAAACGCCGCAATAATAGTGGTGACGTTACCATCGATAATAGCTGCTCTCGATTTCCTAATACCCGCATGGAAACTTGCCTGAACCGATTTACCGGACTTATACTCCTCGCGAATACGTTCTGCCATAATGATATTGCCGTCGACAGCCATACCTATACCAAGCAAAACGCCTGCAATGCCGGGCAGCGAAAGCTGTACGAACGGGAAGGTTGCGAGAATAAATATATCGAGAACGCCGTAAATAAGCAAAGTAATCACAGATGACAAACCGATAAGGCGATATCTTGCAATAAGGAAAATAAAGATAAGGATAAGACCGATAATTCCGCCGATTATGCTCATTTTAAGAGCCTGTTCGCCAAGCGTTGCCGATTCGTTACCTGTATCGACCACCGACAAAGTAAGCTGGAAAGTACCGCTGTTTATCTGAGTTGCCAGATTCTTCGCGTCTGCTTCGGTTGCGCTTCCGCCCATCGTGATAATGGGGTTGCCTGTGATTTGTGAATTGATGGTTGCGGTTGTAATCGGCTTGGCTTCTCTTACTCCGTCGTAAACGAGGTAAATCGACATTGTTTTGCCGACATTGGCTCCTGTAGCTTCCGCAAATTTGGAAAGTCCCGCGTCGGTAAGTTCAAGCGACACATATGCGCCCGTACCGCTCGTGGTTCCGGTGTTGCCGTATGCGCCGGAAGCCGACACAACGTCGTCGCCCGTAAGCACTACGTCATTGGTACTGTCGATGACGAATTCGATTCCGGCAGGCTTGCCTATAATCGTAAACAAGCCCTCTGCGTCGTCTTTGCTCGGGATTGAAACCCTTATCCTGTTTTCACCTTCGGTAACTACTACCGCTTCGGTGTACCCGCGCGAAGTAAGCATTTCGGTAAGGCGACTTTTGGTTGCCTCAAGCTTATCCGCAAAATCAGTGGTGTCTTCCGACGATGCTTCGAACAAGGCGTAAACGCCGCCTTTAAGATCGAGACCGAGGTCGATAACGCTTGCGAACGAATTATAATTATAGTCGGTTCCCGGGATGTGGAAACTGCACGTTGCTAAAATCATACAGATCGCAAGAGCTACGCCAACCACTATCAATTTAATTATTGACGATGTCTTCTTCATTCTGTCCTCCAGATTAACTCGGATTATATTATAGCGGATTGCGTAAAAATAGTCAATCGAATACGCATAAGTCGCTAAAAAATTTGCATAATTGTTTATTGTTCGTTCTGTTTTTCAACACAATTGACGGCAATTGCGCACTCTATGCGCTTGCGCATAAGCTCGCAGCTAAGCTCGTACGGCTTGTTTATGTTGCCGCCGTACTTGATGGCGTTTGCCGCACAGCCACCGCTGCAATAGTATTTTGCCCAGCATTTTTTGCACTTTTCTTTTTTCAAAAGATTATTTTCGGCAAAATATGTCGGAATGGTCGTGTCGAATGTTCCGTCCAGAACGTTGCCGATGACGTATTTTTGGTCACCGTCAAACTGGTGGCACGGATAGATGTTTCCGTTGGGCGCAACGGCAATATAATCATTGCCGGCACCGCATCCCACAAGGCGCTTTGACTCGCACGGACCGTTGTAAATGTCAAGCATAAAATGGAAAAAATTAAACCATTTATCTCCCTTTCGGCGCTCCACATATGCTTCGGCAAGCTTGTCATATTGCTTTTTAAGCTCGGGAATATCCTCTTTTTTGATCGCAAGCTTATGCCCTTCGGGCAAAACAACCGGTTCTATCGACAGTTGATCGAATCCGAGATCATTGAGATACAGTACGTCGTTCGAAAAATCTTTATTAAGCGCGGTGTATGTTCCGCGAATATAATATTGTCCTTTTCTGAGCTGTTTGAAACGAAGCGCGTTTTTAATGGCAACGTCGAACGAACCTTGTCCGCCCGCGGTTTTACGAACGCAATCGTGAACATCTTTTCTTCCGTCTATGCTGACCACGACGTTATACATTTCCTTATTGAAAAATTCGGTTACGTCGTCGGTAAGCAGCATCGCATTTGTTGTTATGGTAAATCGGAAATTTTTGCCGTGTTCCTTTTCAAGCGAACGAGCATACTCTACGGTTTTTTTAACTACATCGAAATTGAGAAGCGGTTCTCCGCCGAAAAAGTCGACTTCGAGATTTCTTCTCGTTCCGCTCTTTGCCACCAGCAAATCTATTGCTTTTTTTGCGACTTCAAAACTCATATTTTCCGCTTTCGCATTGTACGAGCCGCCGTCGGCAAAACAATACTCGCATCTTAAATTACAAAGGTGTGAAATATTCAGGCACATGGACTTGACTATTCCCTTATATACAGCGGGTGTATGCTCGCCTTCCGGAGAATATAACATTCCCGCCTTTTCAAGTTGGTCGAGTTCCTCTTTCGCGTCGGCGATTTCTTGTGCGGAATAGCATAAAAATTCTCCCTCCGAAATGGTGTCGGGAGAAATTTTTTGCCGGATTAATT
>USKH01000171.1 GCA_900555125.1 uncultured Clostridium sp. | reverse complement strand
GAAGCAAAAAGGCACCGGGACACTTGCGGCTGTGTCCCGGACCCCGCAACGCTTTTTGGAGTGTGCAATGGCTTGCTGCGTCGCGCCCGTAACGCTTTTTGGAGTGCGCAATGACTTGCCGCATCGCGCCCGCAACGCTTTTTTTAGAAAGTAATTTGTCTGTTTCTTTCAAATACGGATAGTAATCTACAATATTCAGTCAGAAAAATCAACCTCAATACTATAAAACCATAGCTCAACAGTTTTTTGCCTACTTTTTTACAAAAAAGTAGGGGGTTAAAAAGTTCCGGAAGATTCGGCGGCGGCAATAAACTGGTTTTGTTCCACCTGGTCAAGCGACGTAAAGTATGCGTTCCAGCCGCACACGCGAACCTGAAGTGACGCATATTTTTCGGGATGTTTCTGCGCGTCCAGAAGAGTTTCGGCAGAAAAAACGTTGAAATGAACACTTTGTCCGCCCTGCGCAAAAAAGCCTTTTATAAGCCCGTAAAAAGAGTTTAATCCGTCGTCGCCCCTTACAGCCGACGGGTGCAAAATAACGTCGAGAACGGCGCCGTTCGGAGCATTTTTAAGATCGAGCTTGCACACCGAATTCATAAGTGCGGTTACGCCCGATAAATCTTTACCGCTTACCGCGCACAGATTTTTGCTTATCGGCTCGCCTGCGCGTCTTCCGTCTGCGCCTGCGCCCGTCCGTTTACCGTAAGAAAGATAATTATCCACCGAAAAAAGACCGGTGCGGAAAACGCCTCCTCTGCCGTTTTTTGCGCCGTTTATGCGTTTTGTAAGAGCGGAAATAATTTCTTTTGCAATCGAATCGGGATGAAGTAAATTGTTTCCGAACCGCTGTTTGTTGGCATTTGCCTCGCATAAAAGCTTTTCGTGTCCGCGCCAGTTGTTTTTAAGAATATCGTTTAGTTCGGAAAGCGATAATTTATTTTGGTCAAACACGACTTTTTCTATAAAAGTAAGGCTGTCGACGCACGACGCAAGTCCTATAATGTTTATGCTCGAATTGTTATATTTCGCACCGCCGTAATACAAATCCACACCCTTGATTGCGCTGCTTTCGTACGTTGCCGAGAACAGAGGAGAAGAGGACACGAGCGGATAATTAAAGTCGTCGTCGGAAATAACGAACATTGCTTTATCGGCGCATTCGAGAGAGAGCCTGATTACTTCCGCTTTGAACTCATCGAAATTTTTATAAGAAGAAGGCACGTTTTCAAGCATTACGTTGCCCGAAAAATAGTCGCGCCCGCCGTTTAACGCCGCTTCGACTACTTTTGCCAGATTTATAAGACCGTTACATGAGCAGGCTACCTCTTTTCCTGCGGCGAGAGGTTCGTAGCAGCCTATAAGCGCATAATCCGCGACGTCGCTTTTTTCTTCGCCGATAGATTCGAGTGCGGGAATAATGACGTCGTCGTTGCAAAAAACAAAGCTGCTTTTGCCGCATCGTATTCCGTCAAGCACGAGCTTTATGAAGTCTTCGGGCGTATTTTTGTTGCAACGTATCTGTATTTTCGGGCTTATTATGTCCAGATTTATGTATCTTTCAACCAAAAGGCGGGAAAAATCGGTGATTTTGTCGTTGCCGCAAACGTCGGCGCCGCCCAGATAAAACGGAATATTTGCCGCAACGTTCATGCTTTGCCATTTATAATAAAAACAGTCGATAAGAGCGTTTTGGTCTTCTTCGGCGATTCCGTTTTTTATATCGTTGTAGTAGTACGGTGCGTAAAGCTCGTCCAGCGCCCCTATCGACCGCACGAAACTGCCCTCGACGTTAGTCAGAACGGTATAGAAAGTAAAGCAAAGAAGCATTGCTTCGTACAAAGTTTTCGGCTTACCGGCGGCAAGAGAATAAAAAGCGTTTGCGACAAAATCGCCCTCTTGCGTAAGATAACTTTTTTCACGTTCGGCGCGGCGCAGCATATAGCGGATAAGAGCGCCGAGAGTGCGCTTTCCGGCATAAAAGTACTCTTTTTGTTCATCGTTAAGAGTACCGCTTTTTTTGTATGAAATCTCGCTTTTTTCAAGATTTTCCAGCAGCCCCGGAATCCCGAGAGAGTACACTCTTTTCCAGTCCGGCATAAGGTGAGAAAAGTCAAACCACCCGTTGAAAAGCCCGGCAGTGCTTGCCGCAAGCGATATGCGGTGCGAGCCGTTTATCCGGGTCTGTTCGGCAAGAGAAACTTTTTCAAAGCGCAATCGGTCGATTATTCCCGCTGCCGTAATACCGCACGGGAAAATATCTTTTCGGTCGTCGGTAAATTCGCAATTGTCCAAAACGAACGCGATTATTTCGGCTCGTTTTATTATCTCTGACTTATCTGATAAACTTTCGTAAAGATTATAGACGGAAGATATCGGCTCGGTTTGATTAAGTCCGCGCACCGAGCTGCCGTTGTTGTTTTTTGCCGTAGATAACAGCATATTTTTATATTGTTGAAAATTTATTTTCATGATAACAAAATTATAGCACGTCTTTGAAAAAATAAAAGTACAAAACGAAACTTTTTGCACAAAACGAACATTTTTTTGTTTTTCGTGAAAAAAATCGTTGCTTTATTTAAGACAGATGATATAATTGAATAAAGAAACTCGTCTTATTGTAATCGGGAAAAATCGAATATGAAAAATTACGCAGTCATAACGGCGGGGGACCGCAGAATTAAAGAAGTGGTCATTACCATCGAAAACCAATTGAAAAAAGGCAGATACGGAAGTCTTGAAAACAAAAGATATTCCGATTGCTTTGTCTATATTTTGAAGGGAGAAACGCACTATACTTTTTCCGATTATGAGTTTACCGTTTCCGAAGGGCAGATTTTGTATTTATCTAAAAACGCAGGGTACGAAATGAACGTTCTGTCCGACGAATATTTATTTGTTTTTATAGACTTTTTCTTTTCGGGCGACGGAGAGGAAGTCAGGAAAAGCGGTGTTTTCAAGCCGAAAAACAAAGCCGAAGCCGAGAGTTTGTTCCGTAAAAGCCTTAATCTTTGGTTGACGAACGGAAAAGCGGCGCAGCTAAAGTTGTTGTCGCTTGCCTATTCGATTTATTCCGAGTGCGTCGATCCGCGCGAGTGTTACACGCCGTTAAGCGTTGCGGACAGAATTAAACCCGCATACAACTATATTATATCAAATTATTGCGGCATATTGCCCGCCGATTTCGGTCGGCTGTGCGGAATTACCGAAACGCATTTCCGCAGACTGTTCAAAAGCGTGTACGGCACGACGCCCGTAAAATTCGTAAACGGATTAAGAGTGGAGCGAGCCGCGGAACTGCTTGCGGAAAGCGACATTCCGATAAGCGAAATTTCGGGAATGGTGGGCTATAACGACGTGTATTATTTCAGCCGCATGTTCAAAAATATAATAGGCGTTTCGCCCGGAGCGTACCGGAAATCTCATTACGCAGGCGAAAAATAGATGAGTAACTTCTTTTTCAAGTGCTGAAAAAGAAGCAAAAAGGCACCGGGACACTTGC
>USKH01000170.1 GCA_900555125.1 uncultured Clostridium sp. | reverse complement strand
GCATAGCGGCGTGATCTGTTGCATTTTCAAAGTTAAAAGAACGGCAAAAGTGAACATAAGGAATGCGAAAACATAGTAGAATCGCTAAAATAAAACAAGGAGAAAAATGCTCTCTTTATTAAGACAGCCGGATATGGTATGCGGAGCGACCGAAAAAACGCCTTTCAGGTTTGAAGAGTCGTTTATAAACGATGTAAAATACTCTTATGACGTAACCGAAAAATCGGCAAAAATTACAATTTATCCGAGCGGGGCGCCCGTAAAATACCTCAAATTGCGTTTTAACGGTGATTTATCTAATGTTGACCGTGTTTACGGCGACCAGTGGGAACGCGCGGGGTTAAACTCGTATATAGAATGGCGGTCGGTTATGGCATGTCGCGTTCTGCCGTGGTTTTGTTATGTTATGGCGGGCGACGAAACTTCTTGCTACGGCGTAAAAACAGGCGCGAATTGTTTTGCGTTTTTTCAGGTTGATTCGTGCGGAATAACGCTCTTTTTAAACCTTTGCTGCGGTAACGAGGGAACGGATATAACCGAACCGCTGCTTGCCTGCGAGGTGGTGGAGTTGCATGCCGAAAAAGGCGCGGATGTATACAAGACGGCGGCTAAGTTTGCAAAATTAACATGCGATAATCCCGTTTTGCCAAAAACTCCGATCTTCGGGGTAAACAACTGGTACTGGGCATACGGAAACATTTCGTTTGACAGCGTGCTTAAAGAAACCGATTATCTTATGCAAATGACGAGCGGTTGCAAAAATGCACCGTATATGATAATAGACGACGGTTGGCAAAAGCACAGAATTCCCGGCTCCGGCAACTATATCGGCGGAGAGTGGGAGGCTAACGATAAGTTCGGAGATATGCGAAAAACGGCGGACGCCATTCACGCAAAGGGAGCGAAAGCGGGTATATGGTTTCGTCCGCTTTTAACCCGCGGCGATGTGCCGAAAGAAGCGATTTTATGCGAAGAATGCGGCGGGATAGTGCTTGATCCTTCTCATCCGTATACGCTTGAAAAGGCTTTTAACGACGCGAAAAAATTGTCGGATTGGGGCTTTGACCTTATAAAACACGATTTTACGACCGGCGATGCGGTAACCGGTCAAAAAACGCTTACGAGCGAGCGGCACGACTACGCGCTTGTCGGCGAGAACAGAAAATATTACGATAAGAAAAAGACGACCGCCGTAATTTTAAAAGATTTATACAAAGCCATTCAGCGCGGCGCGGGAGAAAGCGAGGTTATCGCGTGTAACGCTGTGGGGCATTTGTCGGCGGGAATACATTCGCTTTATCGAATAGGCAACGATACGAGCGGCAGATCGTTCGAATGGACGCGCCGCGACGGAATAAATTCGCTCATGCGCTTACCGCTTAATAACGCCTTTTATAACGCCGATCCCGATTGTGCGGCGTTCACGAATATGGTCCGCGCGGACGTAAATCTTGATTTTCTGGAAATGTGCGCACTCACCGGAATGACTACTCTTGCATCGGTTACGCCGGGCATACTCAAGCCCGACGAAATGAAGCGAATTAACGAGATATTCAGAATAGCGGACGCGGGTAAAGGCGATTTCGGCATAAAAGATTACGAAAAGAATGCCGATCCTGAAAGATTTATATCTGCCGACGGCAAGACAGAAAAGTTTTATAACTGGAACAAGGTTTACAACGGTTCGCGCGTGGTGCTTTCGTGGATGGAGTAATCTGTCGGGGAAAGGGTAAATGTTTCAATGTAACAATGCGGTTTATTCAGACCGTAAAAGTTAATAAAAAGCAATAAAGGGAGAAAAACTATGAAAAAAACTAACAAGAAAGCGGTATCGTTACTTTTGGCGCTCTCGATTTTTATCGGTTTGGGCGCAACGGCTTGCGGCGAAAGCGATTCCTCCGGCCACGTCCATGTCGTAACAAACATGATCGAAGAAGTGCCTGCAACATGTACGCAGACCGGTATTAAAGCGCATGGTAATTGCGACGATTGTGGTGCTTTGGTTATTAAAGACGGAACAAAGCTCGTTGAAGCGACGGAATCCGATCTTGTAATCGAAAAAACTCCGCATGCGTTCGAAAAGAAAATCGTATCGGATGAATATCTGATATCCGAAGCGACTGCCGATACGCCTCAGACGTTTGCGAAAGCATGCGCGTGCGGTTTGAAGAGCGAGTCCGAAAGCGACAGGTATACGACAGGTAAAACATTGAATGAATATGCTGCCGAAGATAAAGCAAATTATAGTCCCGTTTCGGTTACCGTTTCGCTTTACGACGCGGCAAATTGTGTTTACGGCTTTAGTTGGAATACGGCTAAAACGCCCGCTCGTCCCGTTCTTGAAATAAAGCAGGCGGGTGAAGAGAAACACAAAAGAGTCCGCGCGCGTTACGAAAGCATGTCGTCCTACGAATATGCAGAAACTGGCGATAAACTTATAAGCAGAAGTTACATAAAAGTCGAAGCGAAGTTAACGCCCGATGCTTCTTACGAATACCGAGCAGGCGACGCGTATCTCGACGTTTATACCGAGCCCGTTGCCATAAAAGCTGTCAATCCGTCGGAAAACGGCAAGTGGAGTTTTGCTCATGTAAGCGACTCGCAAACGCTCGGCAACGACGGTTCCGGCAGTAATTCTGGCAACGCTTTTTCCAATACGCTTAAAGGGATTGCTCAGAACCCTACGAATCGCTTTATAGTTCACACCGGTGACGTGGTTGAATGGTCGCGCTATGAAAGTTACTGGACGAATATGCTCGATTACAATTTTGGTGCGCTTTCAGTAATGCCTGTTATGGCAATCTCGGGCAATCACGAGGTCAGTTACCGCAACGGCACGAGTGAAACGTATAAACATTTTAATTATATGCTTCCCGAGCAAACTGTCAGAAACGGATTGTATTATTCGTTTGCTTACGGTGGCGTAAAGTTTGTTATGATCAACACCAACGAACTAAATAATTACGGTGCGTTGAAAGATAGCCAGTATAACTGGATTATAGAAGAACTTAAAAACAATACCGAAAAATGGCTTGTAGTCGGTATGCATAACCCGATGTATTCGGTAGGTAAATGGGGTTCGGACGAAAGTCGCAATCTCATCTCGCAAAAACTCACCGAACAACTCGGCGACGCTTTTGCGAAATACGGCGTGGATCTTGTTTTGCAGGGGCATGACCATATGATTTCAAAAACCGTTCCCATAGGCGAAGGCGGCGTTGCTGCTGCCGAAACGTTTGAAGAAATAAACGGCGTGCAGTATTCCGTAAACCCGAAAGGCACGGTTTACGTCATGAACGGACCTGCCGGAAGCCAGGAAAGAACAACGATTTTTCCGCATGACGAAACGTTATATGCTTACGCCGAAAAATCATACGTCAGTTCGTGGGCGGATATAACTCTCGACGGAAACACGCTTACGGTTAACGTAAAACATATGCAGAACGGTAACGTCGTCAATCTTAAAACATGGGGCATTAAAAAAGTTTAACAAAAAATAT
>USKH01000169.1 GCA_900555125.1 uncultured Clostridium sp. | reverse complement strand
TTTTATCGGCGTCTTGCCTTGTTTCGTTTTTTTGACGAACGGGTAAGGCGCTGTTTTTTGTAAAAAATAAAGTGCTATGTCACGAATAGTACTTTATTTTACTTATTTTATTTAATTTTACCCGTATTTTTACGCAAAAACCGCTTTTTATTTTTCGCCGAGTGCAATTTTTGCGGCGTTAAGCAGATCATACAGTTCGGCGCCCCTGAACGAGCGGATGTCCGTTCCCGTAATTTCCTCGATTTTATTGAGACGACCGGTCATTGTATTGCGATGTAAAAACAATTTTTTTGCGGTATCGGTAAGGTTGAGATTGTTTGAAAGAAAAGCCGCAGCGGTATCTTTAAGCATATCGGCAAGAACGCCTTCTTCCTTTTCGGGAGAAAGATATTCGATAAACGCACGCAAATCTTTTTCCGGAACCTTGCGCATAAGATCGACAAGCGCGCAGTCTCTGTAATGTCGTATTCTCCCCGGGCAAAGACGATATGCGGCAAGCGTTCTCGAATATGCGGACAAGATGCCGTCCGAACCGCACGCAAAACCGCCGGAACAAGCAACAAGTTGCATTTTTCTGTCACCGGTTATTCCGTCAAACAAAACCTCGGCAAGCTCCTCACTGCAGTCATAAGAGCCGTCAAAAGCTTTCAGATAGAAAGCCGAGTTGAGGTCGCATTTAACAAGACAGTCCTCTTTCGACGACAAAGCGTCGAGATACGACACCAATTCGCTCCATTTTTCCGGATCATTTGTCACCAGCAAAACAACGAGATACTTTTTGCCTGATATTTTTTTATCGAGGCGAACTATTTCATCAGAAGCGGCAATACCGTTTATAAGGCGGTACACGGCAACGCTTTGATCATCGCCTCCGTTTTTAACGCCTAAATCTGAAAAATACGCGCAGATAAGCGCAATAATCGCTCCGTCTGTATTTTTCGGAACGGATATACAAACCTTTTTGTCGTCACACGAAACCGAAAAATATTTCCTTCCGTTTTTGTCGACTGCGCAGTCGGCGCGGTTTTCTTTTTCGATACGCAAATCAACACCGGCAATTCGGCTTAAATATTCGATTTTGTCCGATAAAGAATTCATTCCCCCTCCGAAGCAAAATATTTTTCGCCGAGCATTTCTATTTGGGCAGTTCCTTTAGTCATTTCAACAAGCAAAGTTCTTGATTTTTCGGCGTTATCGCAAGCCAGAACAGCAGTAACGGAGCTGTCGTACTCCACGGAAACGGTTTCACCGGCGTTTTTGATTGCCGCGGATATTTTTTTATAAGTCGAGTAATCGGTTTTAATGCCGAGAAGCGATTTTTTCGTAAACTTAACTACGCCGCATTGACGAACAACTCCCGCTGCGCAATCGCTGTATGCGCGCGTAAGTCCGCCCGCTCCGAGTAATATTCCGCCGAAGTAACGTACTACGGCAATCAGGCTTTTTTTGAGTCCGTTCTTTTTTATCACGTCCAAAATAGGCTTTCCCGCCGTACCGCCCGGCTCTCCGTCGTCGGAAAAACGCGCTATCATTCCGTCTACGTCGGCGACGTACGCATAACAAACGTGGCGCGCGTCATAATGCTTTTTTCTGACAGCCGCCAATTTTTCCGCCGCGTCGTTCTCATCCCCGACGGGAAACGAATACGCAATAAACTCGGAACGTTTTATTTCGAGCGTAAACACGCCCTCTTTTATCGAAGAATACGAATCGATCAACTCAGTTTTACGTTTACGTGAACTTTTTTGCCCTTATGAAGCACGAAAGAATTTGCGTTTGTGAAATCCTTCACGGTTGCGTGAGAATCGGAAACTTTGGTTTCGTCGATTTTTACTCCGCCACCGTCGATAAGTCGGCGTGCCTCGCTTTTGCTTGCGGCAACCCCTGCCATAAACATGACGTCGGCAATAAGAGTGTCGCCGTTTGCGTTTATTTCGACCGTGGGCATATCTTCCGCGTTTCCGCCAAATGCCGCGAAAGCCTGTTTTTCGGCTTCTTTCGCCTTTTCTTCGCCGTGCACAAGCTTGGTAACTTCATACGCAAGGCGTTTTTTAGCTTCGTTGATGCGTTCGTCTTTGTGCTTGCAAAGCTCTTCTATTTCTTCAAGATCCATGAAAGTAAGCAATTTCATACATTCTTCCACTTTTGCGTCTTCCACCGAACGGAAGTACTGATAAAAGTCGTAAACCGAACATTTGTTTTCATCCAGCCACAGCGCGCCTTTCTGCGTTTTTCCCATTTTTTTACCATCTGAAGTAAGCAAAAGCGTACAGGTCATACAGAACGCATCCTGCTGCTTCTTTCTTCTTATAAGGTCTACGCCCGCAAGCATGTTGGACCATTGATCGTCACCGCCCAGTTCGAGTTTGCAGTCATATAAATCGCTGAGTTTTAAGAAATCGTAGCCCTGCATAAGCATATAGTTGAATTCAAGGAAAGTAAGTCCTTTTTCCATTCTCTGCTTATAACATTCTGCGGTGAGCATCTTGTTTACGGAAAAATATGCGCCTATATCACGCAGAAAGTCCACGTAGTTGAGTTTGAGCAGCCAATCGGCATTGTTTGCTATTATTGCGGCATTTTCGCCCTCGAAATTTATAAAACGCGACATTTGCTTTTTGAAGCATTCGACGTTGTGCTCGATGGTTTCGCGCGTCATCATAGTGCGCATGTCCGATCTGCCGGAAGGATCTCCGATCATTCCCGTTCCGCCGCCGAATAATGCTATCGGCGTATGACCGTATTTTTGCATCCACGCCATCGCCATGACGGGTATATAGTGTCCGATGTGCAGACTGTCGGCAGTGGGATCGAAGCCTACGTAAAACTTAACTTTCTCCTCTCCCAGCATTTTGTACAGATCTTCGTCGTAAATGGTCTGTTTGATAAAGCCTCTTTCTTTAAGCACGTCGTATACGTTTTTCATTATATTTTTCTCCTTGAAACCGAGTTATCGGTTATTTTCATAATTTCACGATTTCGTATTGGTTTTTAAATTTTCCCGAAATAGAGATTGCGGCGTTTCCCGTTACGTATGCTTTGCCTCCGAGCGTAAACATAACCGCCCCGTAAGCGGCTTTATCAAGCTTGTCCGCACTCTTTTCGCCGTTTATCATGGCATACGAGCAAAGAGCCTGCGCTTCCGTCGCCGTCTTCGCGATTACCGCGACATACACTGCGTAATCGCTTTTCTGACAATATTCGCCATTATCCGTTTTATTAAGCGTTGTTGGCACTCCGCTTACCGGATCGATTACCGATCCTATAAATAACTCGTTTATCGTCAAAGAGTTTTCCTTTACGTCTTTCACCGCAATCGAATATCCGCCGGGCACGGCTATTTCAAACAGTTTTTCGTTGCCGTTTTTTATAGCTTCGAGCGTTTCGGAAAGCGTGTCAAGGTGCGTCGACTGCTCGAGCTGTTCTGAAGCTTTCATTTTTTCTTGAGAGGCTATTTCTCTGAACGCTTTATCGAGCCTTTTTGTCGCTTCCATACCGCTGACAGGCT
>USKH01000168.1 GCA_900555125.1 uncultured Clostridium sp. | reverse complement strand
CAATATCACAGCCGGCTTTTTCAAGTTCGCAAATTTGCTCAAGCGTTTTTTCGTAATTTGCAGTATCGGTATTGGTCATAGACTGCACCGATATGCGATTACCTCCGCCTATTTTAATATTTCCGACGTTTATTGTTTTTGTCATAGTTTTCAAAATAAATGTAAAATTTCAACCAGCACGCAAAAACCGAGCAACACAATAAAGCCGGCTGCGTGTATATATGCTTCTACTTTTCTGTTTAACGGCTTACCTCTCACCCATTCGATAATGGCAAATACCACTTTCGATCCGTCGAGCGCGGGAATGGGTAACACGTTGAAGATGGCAAGATTTGCCGAAATCATCGGAAGCAACAGCAGAATATTAAGCCAGTTTTGCTTAGCCGCCTGCGCCATAAAACCTATCGTGGTAATAGGTCCTGTTACTGTATTTAGCCCCAATTTACCTGTAAGCAGTTTCCCGAACGTTCCGAGTATAACCCACGAAAGCTTCAGAGTATACGGAACGCAAAGCGCAAGTGCCTCCCATACGTTCATAGGCTTTGCAAGCGTACCGGACATTATCCCGAAGCCTAAGTATTCTTTTTTATTCTTTTTGTCATAAACCGTGCCTTTTTTAACGATTACGTCCAACGTTTCACCGTCACGAATAACCGTGAAAGTAAACTCGGTCCCGTCAGAAGCCGAAATTACGTCCGAAAAAGTATTCATTACATTTAAATCTACGCCGTTTACGCGGATAATAACGTCATTTTTCATAAGTTGAGGGTTGATGTCCTCGCCGTCTTTTGTAAGTACTTTATCTCCGACTACAGTAAACATGTTTCCGCCGACGCAAAGAAAAATAAACGCAAAAATTATTCCGGAAAGAAAGTTGAACGTAGCGCCTGCAAGCAAAACAAGTATTCGTTTCCATGGCGGCTGATCGTTGAATTTTTTCAGCTCCGTCTCTTTGCTCTCTTGTTGGTTGTCGTCTTTTTCGACGGCAGCGAGCGAGCAATTTTCATCGATAATGTCCGCACGATTTGTTTCTTCATCAAAAACATCGACATTCTCGTTGATTGAATGATTTTTTTTCGCAGAATCATCATTCTGTACGGGTTTGCTTTCGTCGTCAACCGAATCCTCGCCGTCGAACGCGCAAAAGCCTCCGAGAGGCAACAATCTCAGCGAAAAAATTTCGCCCGTCTTTTTGTTTGTTTTACTGAAAATTTTCGGACCGAAGCCGATTGAAAATTCGTTAATTTTAAATTTGAGAATTTTACCAACGATATAGTGACCGAATTCGTGAATCAATATCATAAGCAAAAGAATCAAAAGCGCGATAATTATATACAGTATTGTCATTGTCACCTCAAATAAATGCGGAAAGAATTACTTTGTAGTCCGCAAGCACTTTATCGTATATTTTGAAATGTTCGGCTTTAATTTTGGCGCAATCGTCGAGTTTTACAATCGATTCGCGTTGCAAAACTTCGGACACGATATTTTGAATATCCGCAAAGCCGATTTTCCCGTCGAGAAACAACTGTACCGCCGCTTCGTTTGCCGCATTGAGAACGCACGGCGCGCCGAGCCCGGTTTTAAGGCATTGTTTCGCAAGCTTAGGAAGAACAAAAATGTCTTCTTTGGGAGGCAAAAACGTAAGTTGTTTGTCAAAATTAAACTCGAAACCTTTGGTTTTAATACGTTCGGGGTATGAAAGCGCAAGCTGAATGGGAAGTTCCATTGTCGGCGCGGATATCTGCGCCAAAGTGCTTCCGTCGATAAAACGCACCATCGAATGAATTATCGACTGCGGATGCACTATATAATCGACGTTGGGGGTTCCGAACAAGTGACTTGCCTCTATAAGCTCCAATCCCTTGTTCATCATCGTTGCGCTGTCGACAGAAATTTTCTTTCCCATATTCCAATTGGGATGGCGAACGGCTTGCTCGGGCGTAACGTTTTTTAGTTCTTCGACAGAATGTACATTATAAAACGGGCCGCCGCTTGCCGTCAGAATAATTTTATCTACATCGGACGACTTTTTCCCTTCAAGACATTGCCAGACAGCGGAATGTTCGCTGTCAACAGGTAAAACATCAACGTTGTTTTGCCGCGCAAGATTCATAACAAACTCTCCGCCGGACACAAGAACTTCTTTACTTGCAAGCGCAACGGCTTTTTGGTGCAGAATAGCGGAAATAACGCCGTCGAAAGCGTTCATTCCGGTAATTGCAACGACTACTATATCTGCTTTTTCGAGAGCCGCTAACCGTGCGGAAACGTCTTCTCCCGCATATATTTCGGGAGCATAATTCAAATTTAGGTTTTTTACGGCATTTATATCGAACAGTCCCACGTATTCCGGATGAAACAAGTTTGCCTGTTCGGACAATTTTTCGGCATTTGACCCGGCAACGACCGCCAGAACGCGAAATTTATCCGTATTTCTGCCGATGACGTTAAGCGTCTGAGTTCCGATTGAACCGGTGCTGCCGAGAATTACTACGTTTTTCATAATATTGCAGCTACAACCGACGCGTAAACGAATATGAACGACGAAGAAATGATCAGCCCGTCTATTCTGTCCATGAATCCGCCATGCCCGGCAAGTACGTTTCCGAAATCTTTGATACCGCAAACGCGTTTTATATACGACGACGTAAGATCTCCCATTTCACAGAATATCGCGCTTCCAAGACCTATAAGACACCAATTAAGCACATCCAGCCACAATATTTCGCTGAGAGGTACGATTTTAATAATATTAAATCTTCCGAGAACACAAACTATCGCGCCGGCAATTATTCCGCCGATTAAGCCCCCGATTGCTCCGGAAATTGTCTTTTTCGGGCTGATTTCAGGGCAAAATTTCGGACCTTTCAAAAGCGAACCGACAAAATATGCCATCATATCGGCAAAAGAAGTCGAAATAAAGGCAAGAATTATCATTCCCGCAAACATCTGTCCGGGCAAATACGTCAGCGACATCATTACAAACAACGGTAAAACGGGGTATACAAGCACAAAACATGTTGCCGCGCCGCCTTTAACTTCGTATTTTTTTGAAAACATCGTGTAATTCAATGCGATAACGGCGTTAAGCAAAGTCAAAACGCACACCGCAAGCATCGCCTGATTAAGCCCGACAAACGCCGCGACAACCTTATACACGATGTATTCGGCAATAATAAACAGTACAAGCAGGAAATTTACTGTTTTACCTAATTTTTCATATAAACATCTGCAGACCTCGAAACCTGCTGCAAACATTAAAAAAAGCGAAAACACGTCAAAAACAATCGGACTCCAATATATGGTGCCCAATATGGTCCCGACGTACGCAACGGCTATAAAAAACCCGGTAATAACGCGTTGTTTCATATTACTCCTTTCCGTATCGACGATTACGCTCTTCAAACGAATGAAGAGCGGCATACAGGTCCGTTTTGTTAAAATCGGGCCAATATTTTTTACAAAAATACAATTCCGAATATGCTATCTGGTACAGTAAAAAATTGCTCAGGCGCATTTCTCCGCTTGTTCGTATAACAAAATCGGGATCGGGCATG
>USKH01000167.1 GCA_900555125.1 uncultured Clostridium sp. | reverse complement strand
AGACCGAAAAGCGTCACTACGCTCACGTTGACTGCCCCGGCCACGCCGACTATGTCAAGAACATGATCACCGGCGCTGCTCAGATGGACGGAGCTATCCTCGTCGTAGCAGCTACCGACGGTCCCATGCCCCAGACCCGTGAGCACATCCTGCTCGCTCGTCAGGTAGGCGTTCCGAAGATTGTTGTCTTCATGAACAAGACCGACCTTGTAGACGATCCCGAACTTCTCGACCTCGTCGAAATGGATATCAGAGAACTGCTCTCCTCTTACGGATTTGACGGTGACAACACCCCGATCATCAGAGGTTCCGCAGTTAAGGCTCTCGAAGCAGCTCAGAAAGGCGATGTAGACAGTGACGCATGCAAGTGCATCTTCGAACTTATGGACGCTGTCGACACCTATATCCCGGATCCCGTCCGTGATACCGATAAGCCCTTCCTTATGCCTGTAGAAGACGTATTCACCATCACCGGCCGCGGCACCGTTGCTACCGGTAGAGTTGAGCGTGGTACCATCAAGATTCAGGAACCCGTCGAAATCGTCGGTATTAAACCCACCACGACTTCCGTCGTTACCGGTATCGAAATGTTCCGTAAGTCCCTCGACTTCGCTCAGGCAGGCGACAACGCAGGTATCCTTCTCCGTGGTATCGACAGAAAGGACATCGAACGCGGACAGGTTATCGCTAAACCCGGCACCATCACTCCTCACTCCGAGTTCAAGGCTCAGGTTTACGTCTTGAAGAAGGAAGAAGGCGGCCGTCATACCCCGTTCTTCAACGGTTACAGACCCCAGTTCTATTTCAGAACCACCGATATCACCGGTACCATCGAACTGCCTGCAGGCGTTGAAATGGTTATGCCCGGAGATAACGTCGATATGACCGTTACCCTTATCGCTCCTATCGCAGCAGAAAAGGGACTTCGTTTCGCTATTCGTGAAGGCGGCAGAACCGTCGGTTCCGGCGTCATTTCCGAAATCATCAAATAATAATTCCCGTCAGGGTAGAAAAAAGACTTCGAGAGCAATCCCGAAGTCTTTTTTATTTTTAAATTTATTCAGCCGTACTATTCGCGGCGAAATGTTTTTTTGTTTGATATTCTCGTTTTACGCAAATAAAAGATGCCGTATTTTATATCATACAATGTGAAAAACAGGTGCGATGATATGTAAATATGCCAATTTATGCTTTTAATAATGATTGCTTGTAAAGAAGTCTTTGCGGCTATTAAGTAATGAAATGAGTGAAAACAGAAAAATCACTCCGCGATGATTTTCCAGCTTTCTATAAGCTTGTCAAGTGAAAACGCTGCGTTTGCCGGGCTTGTAGACGGCAGGCATATGCAATCGATACCGGTTTCGGAACGCAGGTATTTATTGTAATATTTTTCCGCGGTTTTGCCGTTGACGAAAATTTCGGTTATTTTTGAATTGTTCAGAATGGGCGATAAATGGTTTGGAACGACGTTTTTGATTGCCGAGTCCGCGCTTCCCGCAATTTCGCAGCGAGCAATCACGTCAAACAAGGCGAGATTGTGCGACAAAATAAGCGATTTTTTTTCGGCAACGGTAACCGGAACTTTGCAATCGAACACTGCGGCAAGCACTTTCCAGAATCTGTTTTGCGGATGTCCGTAAAAAAAGTCCGTGCGCCTCGATAAAACGGACGGAAAACTGCCCAAAATCAGGCGTGTGCTGTGTTCGTCGTATACGGGCGGAATATTATGCAGTTGCAGAGCGGATTCAGACATGTTTTTTACCTTTATTAAAAAATAACGCGTTATAACTTCGGGTTTAATACCGTTTCGATTTTTTCAAGATGTTCGGCTTGCGCAAGTCTTGTTATTTTCGCAGTGCCTTCACGAAAAATTACTTCCGTAACCGATGCATTGGGAACCCACGGTATATTGTGCATTCCGGACAGCGGGACGTTTATGAACAGACATTGAAGAACTCGGATAAAGCATGCATGCGAAAAAATCGCAACGGTTTTTCCGTCGTTTTCTTCTGCGATTTTATAAAAATCTTCTTTGGCGCGCTTTTGTAATTCTTCCACGCTTTCGCCGTGTGGCGGACGGCAAAGTCCTATATTATTTTTCCAGACCGCGTATTCGTCGGGGTATTGACGCATTATGTCGTCTACTTTTTTGCCTTCCCAATCGCCGCCGTAAATTTCGCGCAAATTTTTGTCTTTGATAATTTCTTCATTTGTCTTTTCGGCAAGAGGAAGAGCGGTATTAACGGCGCGATTCAGATCGCTGGAATAGATTTTGTTGACCGTATAATGCTTGCAGATAAATTCTGCGGTAAGAACGGACTGTTGTATGCCGATGCAGGACAAAGCAACGTCGGTTTGCCCCGTAAAAATGCCTTTCTGATTGGTAACGCTATGCCCGTGTCGGACAAGAAGTACTGTCGTCATAGTTGCTCCTTTAGTAAAACTTTCACGCTAATTATACTACGAAAAGACTTTTCGGTCAATCTTTTACAGGCGCGGACAAACCGCCGATCTGCGTTTTTGTATTAAACGTTTTGTTTATTTCCAAAAACGAAGATTAACTGTGTCTAAAAAAGTTGCATTTGGATAGTAGTTTTGCTATAATTATAAAAAATAATATTTTACAATTTGGAGAAAATATGAAAATCGAGCAAATTGACGTGAATTTCAGAGCGGAAAACATAGACGACGGCAGAGAAAAAGATTATTATTCGATTCCCGACGAGAGTTTTTCGCTTTTCGGATTGAATTATTCGGAAGAAGAAGGAGGTTTTTACCGCGTTCCGGGCGATATTGCAGAGAAAACCAATGCCGGAGTAGAGGCACTTGCCCGCAATACGTCGGGCGGCAGACTTTGCTTTTCCACGAATTCCGAATATCTGTCGATTACGGTTGCGTACGAGTACTTGTGCAAATTTGCGCACATGTCGCTTACCGGCACGAGCGGTTTTTCGCTGTTTGAAAAAACCGATTACGCTTATAATTTTGTCGCATCGCTGCACCCGGGGCTTGACGACGAAAAAGGTTTTTTTGCCGACTGCGCTCTGCCCGGCGGAAAAATGCACGACTACGTATTGTTTTTCCCTCTTTACAACGACGTCGACAGCCTGGTGGTCGCACTCGAAAAAGGCAGTTTTGTTGAGTCTTTCAACCCGTATAAGGCAGTTTTTCCCGTCGTGTACTACGGTTCGTCGATTACGCAGGGAGCATGCGCGTCACGACCGGATAACTGTTATCAGGCGTTTGTGTCAAAATGGACAAATGTCGATTTTCTTAATTTCGGATTCAGCGGCAGCGCAAAAGGAGAGGAGGTTATGGCGGAATATTTGTCAAGCATCCCCGCTTCGCTGTTCGTCATGGACTACGATCATAACGCGCCCGACACAGAGTGGCTGAAAAGAACACATTATAATTTCTACAAAAAATACAGGGAGAACAATGTCGCGACACCGATTTTGTTTGTTTCGCGACCGGATTACAAGCATACGCCCGACGGCGAAGAACGCCTTAGGATAATTAAAAGCACGTATAAGCGCGCAAAAAAAGAGGGCGACGAAAAAGTATGGCTTTT
>USKH01000166.1 GCA_900555125.1 uncultured Clostridium sp. | reverse complement strand
TAATTATAATAAAAGGAGAAATAGTATGGAAAATTTCGGAGAGCAACTTAAAAACAGGCGGAAGGAGAGCGGCATAAGCCAAAGCGAATTGGCGGAAAGACTTGGCGTTCACATTCAGACTGTTTCCAAATGGGAACGCGGCATAATGCTCCCCGATGTCGGTCAGTTCGGCGACATAGCCAAAGCTCTCGATCTTCCGCTCGAAACGTTGCTTATGCAGCCGCTTGGCGAAAAAAGCTACACGGGGGAATTTTCCGTGTCAGCGCTAAGCGAAAAAATAATAGAATTGCGCCGAAAAAAAGGACTTAGTCAATCGGACGTCGCCGAGGCGGTGGATTGCTCGCCCGACGCCGTGTCGAGATGGGAACGCGGCGTAACCTGCCCGTACATAGATAATATAATCGCATTGGCTGATGTGTTCGGCGTTCCGTTGTCCGCGCTGTATTTCAGCGATCTGCATAAAAAAAGTGCGGATAAAAAAGTTCCGGATAAGTCCGGTGGCAGTCGAACGCCGCCTAAAAGACTTAAAATCGCGCTCGGGGCGGGGTTTGCGGCGGCAATAACGGCGTTATGCGTAGTGCTGGCGATTATACTTCCCGGAACACTCCGAACTAAAGCGGATTCTAATAATTATTCGGAGATAGTTGTCGACGGAGAAATTGTACGCGTTGTTACCGGCACAAGGTACATGCCGAAAAAAGAAGTCAGATCAGGCTACGATTTTATCGGCTGGCAAGACAAGTCCGGCGAGTTTGTATCCGTACCGGTGACGGTAGGCGAAGAGGTTATGGTTATCAACCCGGTGTACAGATTGATCGAGTATCCCATAACGTATGAACTTGACGGCGGCGAATTTGTTTCCGAACCCGTCAGGTCGTGTAACGTCGAAAGCGGAATAATAACGTTGCCCGTTCCCAAGCGCGACGGCTGCGTTTTCCTTGGGTGGAAATATGAAGGGAACACCGATAATTATGTTACCAGTATCAGTTGTGCGAGAAGCGAAGTTGTGTTGCGCGCGTGCTGGGAAAGAAAAACTGATTTCTGCGAGATAATAGTTGACGGAGTGGGACATTGGGCTACAAAAGGCTCGCAATATATGCCCGAACACGAAGAAAAAGAGGGGTACGATTTCGTGGGCTGGAAAGATAAATCCGGTAATGTTGTATCCGTTCCGATAACGGTGGATAAAGACGTTGAAATAACAGCCGAATATCAAATACACGAATACGCGATTGAGTATCAATTGAACGGCGGAAAATTTCTTATCGAACCGCCGCGTACGTACACTATAAAAAGGGGCGCGCTTATCTCTCCCGTGTGGGAAGGTCACAATTTTTCGGGCTGGTACGATAACCCGGAATTTTACGGAAACGCAATCGATTATGTTCGCGGCAGGACGGGGGATATAGTGCTGTACGCGAAGTGGGATGAGGTTGAAACCGGCATAAACGAAGACGGATTCGTGTATGCGATAGAAGACTCCCGGGCAGTAATAACCGATTATATCGGCGACCGCGGCAAAGATGTCTGGCTTAACATTCCCGAAAAGATTAAAACATTCCCCGTGACCAAAATAAGATGTACGTTCGGCAGCGGCGTTATTGACAAATATTGCGAATACGCCGGTATAACTATGCCGCTTCTGAAAGAACTGGGCGAAAACGCGTTCGCTTGGGTAAAATGCGAAAGCGAAGTGGAAATTCCACCCACCGTTAACGTTATCGGGCGCAATTGTTTTTATGCGGCAAAGCTAAATCTGAAGTTTTCCACGGCAGGATATTCTTTGGAAACCGTGGGAGAATACGCGTTTGCGAATGCAAAGCTGACCTCGCCGCTAATTTTGCCAGAGTCGGTCAGGAGAATCAAAAAAGGCGGCTTGTATAACGTGTGCGCAGTGCTTAACGACGGGCTTGAAATAATCGACGAAGGCGCTATTTATCTTGAAGACGGAAACGAAGAAATTTTCGTGCCGTCGTCGGTAAAATATATCGGCAAAAACGGAATAGATTGTCGTCGTACGGATAAGGGCAAAATTTATATGCAAGGCGACGTCTCGTCGATTGCCGGCTTCCCTTACGGTTGGAGAAGCGGAATCGAAGTCGAATATTCGCACAAATCCTTTAAGTTAACTTTGCGTGTCGGAGGAAGCACAAAAACCGTATTCGGTTACCGCGTGGTATTGCCTGCGCAGGAATACTCATTCGGACGGTGCTTTGTCGGCTGGAAAACCCTGAACGGCGAAATTTTCTCCGGTAAAGTGTATCACGGCAACTACGGCGATACGCTTACCGCTTGTTATGAACAAATCGAAGAAAAGGAAGGGCGGCGGGCGGACTATGCGCTTTTCGTCGAGGAAGGAGATACTCGCGTTCTTTTTGTTCCGGCGGCAGGGATGGACTCTTTTTATTTCAAACCGAATTTATCCGGAAACGTTACAATTTCGGTAAGCTGTCCCGACGACCCCGATTTAAGTTTCGTCTTTATTTATAGGGGCGAATACTTTGATCCCGACAGCTTGTTTGACGTTACGCCCGACAGCGTTATCAAATTGGAATGCTATGGTCTGGTGAACGCCCGGTATTGTACGATAACGATAAAAAAGCTTTGATAGAGATTGTTTTTCATAAATTTACCGGTTGGTTGTTTGTTTTTCGGACGAACAATCAACTTTTTTTTGCGCTGCCGAACTGTGCCGGAACGCAAAAAACTCTCTTCTTCGCGCATAACCGTCATTGCCGCACGATAAATGCCGTTTTGTCTGTAATTGTCGCCGAACCTGCCGAAAAATGTCGAAATTGCATAATAAAACATTATTCTACCGTGAAATTAAGCGTAAACTGCGGGTAATTAAGCGCAATTTACGAGTAAAACCGCACTTTGCGCTTACCTTTTTCTCTTGCGTAAAGGCGTTTTTCGGTGCTATACTTAATGTGTAAACGGGAAACGGAAAACCTGTTTTCCCCGGACGGCGCCGTCTGCTTTTAATTTTAAGGAGGCAGACAAAATGAAAACCAATCACATTCTCAAACTGTACGACGCACTGCAAAAAGGCGAGGTCGTTTCACGCGAAAAATTCTGCCGCGAAAATCAAATTTCCGCGCGCACTTTCTATCGCTATATCGATGACATCCGCTACTTTCTCAAGGCCGAAAAAGGCGTTTGCACTTTGCAAAAAATCGGTTCCGACAACTGCTATCGGTTGAAATCGGATAGCGAAAATCTGCAGAAACCATGCCCCGATTCCTACGATTTCGGCCGACCGATCGTACGCAGCGCAAGTGCCGGCATGGGCGAAGAAAGCCGTGACGCAGCAGTAAATTTGTAAAAAGAAAATAGGAGAAGAAAGCATGAAAAAGTTTGTAAAAATGGTTTTAACCATTGCTTTGTGCTCGTTTGTACTGTCGTCTTTGTTCACGCTTTCCGCCTGCACGTGTAAACACGAGTGGAGCGACTGGACTACGCTTTCTGTCGCTACGTGCGAAACCGAATGGGTTATGACCCGCTCGTGCAATAAATGCGGAACCGTAGAGAATAAAAAGGCTCCGGCACTCGGTCACGCAGAAGTTACCGACAAAGCAGTCGAAGCAACATGCACAGCAACGGGTTTGACCGAAGGCAAGCATTGTTCTCGTTGTAATGC